>NZ_JBFRJJ010000010.1:86943-227033 GCF_041468785.1 Shewanella sp. 10N.286.52.E4 | reverse complement strand
AAATTTCCAACGGAGAATTATCCAGCTTTAGCCTTTGTTTCTAGGCTGCTTCAGTAAGCTACAAAAATCACTAACGCTTACGATGGGGCGTCCCTTCCCCTCGAAAGCTAGCCTGACGTCCTGTCAGGCTCACGCTATTTTCTCTGCGTCCTCAATTCAAATGGAGTCTTTTAAATGCAAGATCTACTAGCTTTAGCTCTTTAAATTATCACCAATATAGTCAAATCGAAGAGACAATAAACCCAGTGTAGATGCGTTCAAGACCTTCGAAAACATGGATGTTTTCGCAGAGCCCACAGGGATGTGTTTACGGCGTGTCTTGGATGTATCTGCACATAAGGTCGCTCTTTCACATCCATGTGATCGCGACATTCAGTTCATCCTGAACATCCCTGCGGCAGGCAATGGATTAGATTGAAGTAATGGTCTTGAGTAACTAGCCCAATTTATATGAGGTATAAAATTGTTGCTCTTAAAACGTTTCTGTCCAGAAACGTGTTACATACCCATGTACGCATAAAAATCCTTTATAAATTATGAAGGCACTGCAATATTAGCAGTGCCTTTTTTATTAAATTAACCCAATCAATATGCTGATTTTATGAGGATATTGGTAAATTTTTAGATGATTATCGTGTTGGTGTTTCCAATTTATGTGTAATGAAGGTAATCTGAATCCTCTTCTATTTGTGTCATGCCAATAGGAGCAATAGTTGCTGATAAACGCTTATGTGATGACAACAACTAAAAATAATGAAAATAACAATAAATACTTAACTCATTATGAGGTTTTCGATGGAACAAGTGACAGCGATTGTAAATACGATAAACGGCATAGTATGGGGCGTTCCCATGCTGGTGATGATTTTAGGAGTGGGATTATTTTTATCCATTGGATTGAAATTAATGCCAATCCTAAAATTAGGCACAGGCTTTAAATTATTATGGTCAGGACGTGATTCTTCTGATGATAAACATAAAGGTGAGATCAGCCCTTTTAATGCGTTAATGACCTCTCTTTCTGCCACAATTGGTACTGGTAATATTGCGGGTGTTGCGACTGCTATTTTCTTAGGTGGCCCAGGGGCACTGTTTTGGATGTGGTGTACTGCTTTAGTTGGGATGGCAACTAAGTTTGCTGAAGCTGTATTAGCGGTTAAGTTTCGCGAAAAAGACGGTAATGGTAATCATGTCGGTGGCCCGATGTATTACATTAAAAATGGTCTAGGCAGTAAGTGGGCTTGGTTAGGTACAGCATTCGCAGTATTAGGTTCTCTAGCCGGTTTTGGTATTGGTAATACAGTGCAAACCAACTCTGTTGCTGATGCTATGAGCAGTAACTTTGGCGTTCCTAATTGGGTTACTGGCGTAGTATTAATGGTATTAGTAGGTGCTGTATTGATGGGCGGTATTAAGCGTATTGCTGATGTTGCTGGCAAGCTGGTGCCGTTAATGACCTTATTTTATATCACTGCGGGTTTAGCTGTATTGGTGGTTTATGCTGACCAAGTTCCTGCAGCATTTCAATTAATTATCCACAGTGCATTTAACCCTGTTGCTGCGCAAGGTGGCTTTGCAGGTGCTGCAGTATGGGCTGCCATTCGTTTTGGTGTGGCGCGTGGTGTGTTTTCAAATGAAGCGGGTTTAGGTAGTGCGCCGATAGCCCATGCGGCTGCGCAAACTAATGAGCCTGTAAAACAAGGCTTAGTGGCGATGTTAGGTACATTCATTGATACCATCATTGTGTGTTCTATTACTGGATTAGCAATTATTGTCTCAGGCGCTTGGACGTCAGGTGAGACGGGCGCTGCACTAACATCATTTGCTTTTTCACATGCGCTGCCAATGGGTAACTATATTGTCGCTGTTGCACTTGCTGTATTCGCATTTACCACCATTTTAGGTTGGAGTTTTTACAGTGAAAAATGCATGCAGTATTTATTTGGTGACAAAGTGGTTAAGCCATTTAGATTAGTTTGGACTTTGGTTGTACCAATCGGTGCCGTCAGTTCACTTGAGTTTATCTGGCTACTTGCTGATACATTAAATGCAATGATGGCAATTCCAAACTTGATTGCACTGGCTCTATTAAGTCCTGTGGTATTTGCATTAACCCGAGAGTACTTCGCGAAACAAAAGGCTAAGGCTTTAGAAAGCTAATTAGCGATTAGGATTATTCAACACGGCATACACAGGGAGTGTATGCCTCTACAGACAAGGAAAACAAACAATGAAAATCTCAACCAAAATACTTCCTTTGAGTGTATTACTTACTGTTTCAATTGTTTTAGGTGGCTGTAACGGTATTTCGTTCAGAACCAATGCTGATGAATATATTACTTATCAAGGCGTTGCATCTACTGTGGATATTTATCAACCTAGTGAGCTGTATAATCATGATAATGAACCTCTTGGTGAAGTGATGACGACTTTTTGCGCTAATACTCAAGAGGCAATCGAATTTGGTGCTCCTAGTATCAATACACTGCACAAAGAATTAAAAGTACAAACAAGAGAAAGAGGCGGAAATGCGCTCATCATTACTGACTGTGGCAAAGTGATTTATCCGGCTTGCTCTATTTATCTAGAGTGCAGTGGTCTTGCATACTTTTTAAAGTCTTAATATTAGGTTGGAGCCGAAGCCTGAAAAGAATTAGCCTGATAACGCTGCAATAGTTTACTCAGGCTAGAATAATTCATCATCTAGATTTTTACGTAATTCTGCTTGTTCTAAATAATCATCTAAACGACGTTTCACTTGTCTTTTCCGTTCAATAATCTCAGCTGAACGCTTATTTCTAGGCGTGACCATTGCTTCAATTTCTGTGTCATTGGGAATGGTTTCTGTAATATTGGCCATCGTTCTACCCTCTATATCATTCTTGACTAACGGTTTAGCGTGAGTCGTAACACCAGTGCTAAATGTAAAGGTAAACCTGCCCTGATTGTTCACAGGTTAGTTTGTGCCGGTAACGTCAATGTTGAATGGAACTGAAAATAGGACGGAAGAATGTCTGCGCTTACACCTCATCAGTCATATATTTTGAATGTAGCAGGTATTTAAATTTTTGCTTAATTGTAGAATCGAAAATTTTATTATTGCCATTAAAAACGCCACTCTGAATGAGTGGCGCTTTTAGTGCTTAACATGCTGTAATCATACTTCCTCAATTGAGAAAGTAATGTTTAAGCCTTATAAACCGAAGCTATATGAGTAACCTAAAACAATTTTAGCGTCATCTTCATCTAAGTCAGTATCAGATGCAGTGAATGACACTGTACCGTAATCTGTATCTGCGCTCAGTGACACATTATATTCAGAGTAGCTATCAGTATCGAACCAGCTCATGATGACATCACCATCAGAGTAGCCGTAATGAACGCCCAGAGACAATTTTTCAGTCAATGGGAACGTTAAGTTAGCTTGTGCATACATCATGTCCGCAGAGTCTAATGGCTCAGCAGCGATATCATCACCACCATTGACAGTGTGAGAGTATGAAACATCTAACCATTTCCATGCTAGACCAACTGTTACTTCACCAAAATCAACACTTCCTGGTGAATCTGGGTAAGCGTAGTAAAGGTAGTTGATGTCATAGCTTAAGTCTTCAGTAATGTTACCACCGTAACCCGCATAGATATCTAGTTCGTAACTTGTGCCATCACCAAAATCGACATTTGAAGCCCAACCGCCAACATAAAAGCCAGAATCAGCAGCGTAATCAATGCCACCTTGCACAGCTGCGCCGTTATCAGTTTGGCTTACACCGCGCCAAAGGTAATTTGATGTCGCTCCGATGTTACCTGTGACTTCTGCTAAAGCAGAACCACTGAGTAATAAACCTGTTGATAGCGCAATAGCTTTATATATCGATGTTTTCATTTTCATTCCCTCAAGTTTTTCTTATCACTGAACTTGTTGCTTAGTAATCGGGCAGCAATGTTCAATGTTGATTTTATCTGTATGAGGTATTGCTAATGGTGTGCCATGTTTGAAATTGCTACATTTTCAGATATTTAGCTGTTTCTGCACCGACTTGTAGCAAAAATGTTGCATGGATATGAAGCAGGGTTGCACTTTTAGTGTGCAAGATTTGTGCGCTATTCCTGTACTTTAAACCTAGTTCTGTAGAAAAAGGCATAAAAAAACCTCCCATGGGGAGGTTTTATAATTCAAGCTGTTAATTTAATTAACGCTATCTTTCAGTGTTTTACCAGCTTTGAATTTTGGTACAGTCGCTTCAGCAATTTGGATTTCTTTGCCGGTTTGTGGGTTACGGCCAGTACGTGCTGCACGAACTGAGGTTTCAAAAGAACCAAAACCTACGATAGAAATCTTGTCACCACTTTTCATGGCTTCAGTAACAGCTTCTTCAAAAGACTTTAGTGCGCGACCAGCTTCAGCTTTAGTCAGCTCAGCATTTTCTGCAATTTTTGCAATTAATTCACTTTTGTTCATGTTGTATTCTCTGCTTTCCATAGATGTGTTTATTTAAAACTAGATTAACATGCCATAAGCCATGGGGGTTTAAAAGCCTTTTATCTGATTAATGTGTAGCGATATGGCATTTTGGCGACATTTAAGGCGTAAAATAGCCAATTGGGCTATTTCATCAGTGAAAATGACTAGTGACGAAGAGCCAAAAGTCATTTACTTTTTGAGCAGGCTATTCTTCTAATAGTTGGTAAAGCAGTTGTTTGACGAGTTTAGGTTCGAAAGGTTTGTCACATAAGGCGTTAACACCGGCACTGGAAACGTTACTTAAATGAGTGTCGTTTGCTTCGGAGGAGACCATTAAAATCGGAATATGTGATTGCTGGCTTTGATTACGAATGTATTGAGTTAATGCTAATCCATCAACACTAGGCATATTGTAATCAGTGATGACCAAATCAAACATTTGTTGTTGCATAAGCTCAATGGCTTTAGCTCCATCTTCGGCTTCACTGATAATTCTTATCCCTAAATTACCTATAGTGCGTTTAATGACGTTACGTGCCATTCGGCTATCATCGACAACTAAAGTTCGGATATCTTGGACATCGAAATGACTCAAATCTAATTCATCATTACTAATGAGGTCGATGGTTGAATTTAGCGCTGTAGCCAAATGGTCTGCATCAAAGGGTTTAGGTAAAATTGCCACGACACCAGATTGTCTGAATATTTCTAATTGCTCACGACGACATTCGCTAGAAACCAGCATGAATTGAATATCTTGATAGGCTGATTTTTGTTTAATAAAACTTAAGAGTTCTGTGGCCTCACCATCTTCAAAATGTAATGCACTAACAATTAAATCAGGTGTATGGCGGGCAATGATGTCTTTAGCTTCAGTAAGATTAGATGCTGTTTGAATGCTATCAACACCTTCTTGGTGTAATTTAGCAATGATGATTTTTCGTTGAACCTCTGAAGGCTCCAACAGCAAAATCGACAGTTCACTGGGTGATAAATGGCTCATGCTACTTCTTCTTTTTTTTGTAATTGAGTCTTATGCTGTGCATTTTAACCTAAGGTTAGCTTTGAATATACTTATAACACCCGAATGGTTAACAAGTTCGCTGCAAGTACTCTTTGGTTTTTTGACTGAATGCGACCCAATATTGAAAGCTGAGAATGAGCAGTACGGTTAAAGCGATTGCTGGAATGGGAAGCTCAGTACCTTGAAACTCTACTTTTACATCTTCAGGGGCGATTTGATAGGCAATGATGGCGGTCGTGGTCAGTGCTAACGCGGCTAATGTTTGAATACCTAAGTAAATTTTAAATACCATGCTAGCCCAATGGGTTCGCTTTATAAGGCCGAAAAGTACCGGGATCACGCCAATAGTAAACAAGTCTATCCCTTGGATGGAGTATGAACGCAATAATGCAAGAATGGATAACAAAACATAAAATGTCATCAGAATAATGAGTCTGCGTGGTGGTTTGGTGCTGATAGGACTGAGTTTATTCATAGCGATTAGATATAGGCTGTAAGGTTTTAGATTTTATGTGGTGTAGAATACCGCGAGAAGAATCAATTTTGTGAGTTGTTTGCAAAAGAATTTAGGAAAAGTGAAATGACAGAAGCTGACTTTTGGTCACTGGTAACCCGAACTGAGCCGCAGCAATCTGAGCAGCAATGCCATGACGCATTAAAAGATAAACTGACGCCACTAGATGATGGATCATTAGCTGCATTCGATAAAATATTCGGTCAACAAATGCGACGCAGTTATAACTGGGATATTTGGGGCGCTGCTTACATCATCACTGGATGTGATTCAGATTATGCCTTTGCTGAATTTAGAGGCTTTATTTTGTCATTAGGTGAGCAGTGGTATAACAAGGTGATTGCTGACCCTGACTGCCTAGGTGATATTGAGTTGTGGCCCACAAAAGACGATTCGGCTTACCCGTTTATTGAAGATTATGATTTAATTGCTGGTCAACTGTATGAAGATAGAACGGGTGATGAGTTACCCTTTATTCCTTCAGGTCAACATACACCACAAGGTAAAAAGTTCAGCACCAAGAAGAAAGACTTAAGAAAGAATTATCCTAAGTTGAGTGCACGTTTTCCGTTTTAAGCTTACCTGTATTATAAAGCTGGACTCTTTTCAAATTCTTGAAGAAAAAATGCAGTCACTGCTTAATCAGTGACTGCATTTTTATTTGTATACGGTAGATGGCTAATTATCCATCACATACTTCTGAGCGTGTATCGAAATCTAAACCACGTTGTTCGCACTTTTGGTCTAAAAACTTACTTTCAGCGGTCTTCATTTGCTTGTCGAAGTCTTGATTTAGCTCGGCAGAGTACTCTTGCTCTGCAGAAGCCATATGTTGAACCATTAATTGACGATGTTCTTTAATCGCTTGCTCTCCTTGAGCATCAACATCAAATTGATAAGCGAAACTAGAAGATGAAACGACTAAAGCAATAAAGAAAGTTGCGGCTAAAGATAGTTTTTTAGTCATACCAGTCGTTGAGAAAGTCGTTTGAGTTGAGATGTTGTTCATATTATTACTCCAGTCATACACGTAGGTTTGTATTGGCGCTAATTCCTTGAGCGATAATTGCAGTGACGCTAACAGAGTTTTGTTTAACAGCTACCTTGTATTGGTACTGTGCGTTTGCTTGGGATGTATATTAGCGAAGCCTTGCTGAATACAAACTGAACAGTGCTTGATGTATTTTTGAGCGTTTAGTTGATTATCTTGTGTCTATATAGGCATATTTCCTACAGCAAAGTTAACTGCTTTACGTTAAGCTGATATACAGGTTAAGTTTTTATACTAGTGGCATAGATTAGGTTTTAGATAGATATAGCCAGGAGACGACAAATGAAAGTTAAACATCTACTTATTGCAGGCGCATTAATGTGTAATGTTGCTATTGCAGATGAAGAAGTGATTGCGAACCCAATGACAGAAGAAGGGGTTGTAAAAGTCGAATGGCAAGAGCCTAAGAAATATCGCGACTTAAAAACGGCTACTGAAGTCAAATCCCGTTTTCAACAACGCTTTTTCGATACGATTACCGAAAATTTGAACAAAGAAGCTGAGAAAGTGCTTAAACCAAATCAAAAGCTTGAAATGCAAGTTTCAGATGTGGATTTAGCGGGGGATTTACGTCCTACATTTGGCGCAACAACTGCCAATGAGCTTCGTATCGTGAAGGATTTATATCCGCCAAGAATGACTTTTACTTACAGCATCACTGAAGGTGATAAAGTGATTATGGCAGGTGACGAGAAACTTATTGATATGAACTTTATGTATGGCACTCATTCAAAACGCAATCAAAAGCCGTTTCAGTATGAATCCACCATGTTAAAAGACTGGCTTAATAAAACGGTTGCACCAAAGCTTTAGGGCTAACATTTATCCCATAGCCAAGTATGCAAACACACTACAAACAGCTTAATTGAATTAAGCTGTTTTTTGTTGGTTATGATTTGAGAAATAAAAGCCATTCTTGGCAAATTTAGCCTGCTTTTTAGCTTCTGCACTGAGCATAGATAATTCATTATCACTGGTTTGTATCGTCAAATTCGGTGATAACACCCCTACGCATAATGAGATCAACGGATGAAGTACTTTTTTATCCTGACGATCATTGGCGTATACGGTTTGCGCTTGCCAGTGTTCAGTAGAGTAATAAGTCCGTTTACTTTTTTCAAATTGCGCAACGATCATTTGAAAGTGAGTAATAGCCTCAGAGCAAGTGCTGATCATCACAAAATCATCGCCGCCAATATGGCCGACAAAGCTATGTTCGTTCTGGTAATGAGTGAGCAGATTAGCAACTTCCATAATGACTTCATCGCCACGTGAAAACCCGTAGATATCGTTATAAGGTTTAAAGTGACATAAGTCGAAATAGGCCAAGTAGAAGGCTTTCTTTTGGGAACGTAATCGTTTCAACTCTTCTTGTATGGGTACATTTCCCGGCAAATTGCTCAAGGGATTAGCGTGCCTTGCGACTTTTATTCGGTATTCTGTTATGCGTTGCAATAAATCTTTTGTGTGGCCAATACCGATAAGTTTACCCTGTCGAAGAATGATAAATTGCTGCGCTACTGTGGTGGAGTGCTCAGAAGTGAGTAATTGGCTGACCGTTGACAATGGCTCGCTGGCATCGATTTGAAAGACTTGCTTATCCATTACCGCACTTGCAGGGTGGTTTTCATGTAACGCTCTGCCATAAGGTGTGCTAAACAACTCTAAAATATGATTACGGCTAACAATCCCTTTGGCTTGTCCATTATCTGCGATAACAATTGCTTGAAGCGCAGGCTGGTTGATGAATTGCTCGCTGAGTTGTTTGAGCTTAGTCTCTGGAGTCGCGATATTAGCAGGTGCACATAGGCTTTCAGCTGTTTCGCAATAGCGATTTTGCGGCGCTAATGGTGCTGATACTAATTCCGAACTCATGTATGTATTGGGTTTGATATTAGGGCGCCCTAACAAATACCCCTGACAATATGTGACTCCCAGTTGTTTCAGCATGGTGAGCTCAGCAGGTGTTTCTATGCCTTCAGCAATTACTTTACAGGTTAGGTTTTGGCATAGTTCCACAATGGAGCGAACGAATTCTTGCTTAACTGGTGTGCTATCTATCTGATGAATAAAATGACGGTCAATTTTGACGTAGTCAGGGGCTAATTCTGACCATAAACGTAATCCAGAATATCCAGCGCCCAAATCATCAATTGCGGTTAAGAAACCTTGGTTACGATAGTGGTTCAAGCAGTCTTTGAGTAAATCGATATCATCTGCGGGATACTGCTCTGACAGTTCAATAACAACATCTTCAGGGCGCAGACCCATTTGTTTAATGAGTTGTAAGGTTAAGCCTTTGGGATGATCAGGATCGAGAAGGGCTTTAGGTGAGATATTGATGAATAACTTGCCTTTCAACTCGCAGGTTTTAAATGCATTAATTGAGATGCTGCGACATAAGGTTTCTAACTCGCTGAGTTTATCCATATGCTCAGCAGTTTTGAATAAAGGCACAGGAGAAAAAAGCGGACTATGTTCAGGGCCGCGGCTCAATGCTTCAAAGCCATGCACTTTCTGGTTAGTGATATTAAAAATTGGCTGAAAAATGGCATTGATAGATTGTTTAGCAATTATCTTATTCAGTTCTTTTTCTAAATCTATAACGCTCATCTAATCAATTCCATAGCAAATTAATTCATCAGTCTATGGCAGGAAAATGACAGAAATATGTCGTTAACAGTGAAATAGAGTTTAAAACCAAAGTATTAAAAGTTATGTCATATATCGCTACTTTTGCATTGGTAGGTTGAGGAAGGGGCATGTAGAACAAATAAAAAAGCAGCCTAATGGCTGCTTTTTTATCTGGGGCTTAAACAACACTTATTTAGTGTTTTGTTTAAATAAATGCAGCGTTTTCAATAACGCTGCAATTTTTTGTACATGAGCTTCAAGCGCTTCAGGTGGAATATGAGTAAGGCCTTGTAGCTCTTCTAACTCATTTGCAAGTTCCTGAACATACGGCAAAAAACGATTACTTTTTTGCGTAAAACCTTGTTCTTCAGTAAAGATTGCCACAAACTTACCATGGCCAGCTTGACGTAATTCGTCGAGTCTTTTATCGGCATCAATGGCTTGACGGTATCCTGTTTGCAGACTTTCTTTTAATTGCTGGATAACTTGGGTATACGGCATGATAGCCTCATTCAACATCATAATATTAAGCTAAATTATAAGGGGCTGGCATGTTACTAACAAGTCAAACGAAGGGAAAAGTGCCAATGATGCAACGCTTTGGAGAAAATAAAAGGCTTAGCGGCATTATGATGCTGGTTTTCCTTTGCCTATCAAGCTTGGTTATCGCTGCAACAGCTTTTGCAGCTGAGTCAGATAAACCGCCATTTTTTAAGGCTACATATCAAGGTAAAACAGTATACGTATTAGGCTCTATCCACATTGGTAAGGCTGACTTTTATCCTTTACCGCTGCAAATTGAACAAGCATTCGTCGATTCAGATGCGCTTGTTATTGAAGCGGATGTGACTAAAGCCAATGTGCAGCAATTATTACAACAATATGGTTTTGCTACTGCGAATAAACAAAGTGATTTAAACCAACGTTATCCTATGTTTTGTGCCAAAAACCAAACCATGTGTGATGGTCTTAAGCCTTTGGCTACCTGGCTTCAAGCAAACCAAATTGGAGTCGCTCGGTTTGCATCATTGGGCTTTAGCCCAGAAGCTGGTGTTGATGTCACGTTTGTTGCGAGAGATCTGAGTAAACCGCTACTTGAGCTTGAAAGTGTACAGTTTCAATTTGATTTGATTTCATCATTTTCTGATAAGACCCAACAACAGTTACTCGATGAAGCGATTAATGCGACTGACGAGGATATGTTGGCGTTGATTAATGCATGGCGCAGTGGCGATCATAAAGCGATAGCCGACATAATGGAGGATCAAGCGGAAGACTCGGATGAATTGCTCGATAAGTTGCTGTGGCAAAGAAACCACACTATGAGTAAACGTATTTTCGACATTCTCGCTGAATCCGATTACCAAACCTTATTCGTGGTGGTGGGCGCAGGTCATGTTGTTGGTCAGGAAACCGTTCCACAATTATTGCAACAAGCGGGTGCGACCGTTATCGATTGTTGGGATAAGCAGTGTGACTAGAGTGTAAATAAAAAATATTTTATATGTTGGAATAACAGCCTAAAACGTATTTTTTTTACTGATGTATTACAAGTCGATGTATAATATCGATATTGAAACAATTGTGACGCAGTATTTAGTCAGTCTAAATACTGCGTTTCACTTAATACAGAAAGGGTGCTCTTTGAGTCACGATTACTCTATAGAACTAGCTTCGATGCCATCGTTGTTGTCACTATATCGAAAAATATTACTCACGCGTAAACCGGGTTGGGATCAGCAACCTTTGCCGAATGTTTATGTTCAGGCTAAAGGTATTAATGTTGCTGACAAAAAAGTCCGTCAATATGCAGATGTCTGTGAGTTCGATTTTGATGGCAAGGTATTACCGCCAACGTTCTTGTACGTACTTGCCTTTAGATTGCATGCAACTGTTTTTACTCATAAAGCGATTACCTTCCCGCTTTTAGGGATGATCCACTTAAAAAATAGCATTAGCTTGTATCGTCCAATTAATGTTGATGAAACCTTTGATGTTCAGTGTGAGCTCACCTCAAGCAAAACCACTGACACAGGGCTAGAGTTTGAATTAGCCTCTAAAATTTATGTGGGCGAAGAGTTAGTGTGGGAAGCATTATCAACTTATCTTTATCGTATTGAGTCAAAAGGGCGCAGAGCAAGACCACCACGTGGCTCAGATATGGTTTGGGAAGATGCACTCACTTGGAAATTACCTGAAGACTTAGGCCGACAGTATGCCAAAGCATCAGGGGATTATAATCTGATTCATTTGCACCCCATTGTGTCCAAACGATTTGGTTTTGAAAGAGTGCTGGCACACGGAATGTGGTCTAAAGCGCGTTCTTTAGCGGCGTTAATGCAGTTTATTGGCGAGCGTCCATTTAAAGTCGATGTGGAATTTAAGTTACCCGTGTTTATGCCATCTGAAGTGACATTTGCATTTGAAAGTATGGAAAACGGTAAGCGTTTTGAAATGCGAGATATTAAAGGTCGCCGTCCACACTTATTAGGCTCGATGACCTACTTAGATAAATAGTTTGAGTAACTTGTTTAGATGAGTAAGTTTACGCTTGCAGTTAATCATTAAAAAGCCCGAGCAGATAGCTCGGGCTTTTTGTATTGTTAGATAAGCTGCAGGCTTAATCTGCAGATTTTTCGTGGTAAATATGCACATCGCGTTGTGGGAAAGGAATACTGACTCCTTGTGCATCAAATTGCATTTTCACTTCGCGAGTAATGTCCCAATATACATCCCAGTAATCGAGGGGGGCAGCCCATGGTCGAACAATGAAATCCACTGATGACTCGCCAAGTGTATGTAGCTTAATCATAGGCTCAGGGAACTGTTTAACCTTAGGATGCGCCATCACGATATCTGTTAATATCTTTTCTGCTTTAGGGATGTCATCCCCATAACCAATTCCAAATGTCATATCAACACGGCGCTCTTGCTCTACAGTGATGTTATTAATGGTGTCGCCCCAAATTTTATTATTTGGAATGATCAGTCTTTGGTTATCTAAGGTTTTCACCGTGGTCGATACAAGGCTCATATGGCTGACGCGACCCGTTACACCTGCTGCGTTAATTAGGTCACCGACATCATAGGGACGATAAATTAGAATCATCATGCCTGAAGCAAAGTTTGATAATGTATCTTGCAATGCAAAACCAATAATTACACCCGCGATACCAAAACCTGCGAGCAATGGTGCTAATTCAAACCCAAGCTGAGATAAGGCAATCAATAGACCTAAAGCATAAATCACATTGCCTGAAATCGAAGTAAAGAAGTCTTGCAGCAAAATGCTAAATTGCAACTTAGATGAGTTGACGGCTTTACGAACCACCTTTCTCACGAGTTTGGCAACCAAGCTGGTAAGGAAAATAATGATCAAGAAGATGACGATTTTAAACGTCATCCCTGCGCCATTTTCCAAGGCTTGATTTTTAGCGATGGTCATCCATTCTTCGATAAGACTTGAGGCGACATCAAAGTTAAGAACGTCTTGAGTAATATCACCAGATACACTGAATAATGTTTGCTTGATTTGAGTCGTGTCTTGACCAAGAGCTTCGAGCATTTCGACCGCAACATTCAAGCTTGAGGTGTGCATTGCTAAGCGATCTTTAAGTAATGAAACCTTACTCTTCTGTTCAGCACTGACATCTGCTCCAGCATTAGATGCATCGGCTACCGCTTTTTTTAGCTGTGCTTGGGTGTAAGTGACTAAGCTTTCAAAGTAATCTGCTCTCAGCAACACTTCTGCTGTTAAAGCTGCTTCAGCATTATCAACACTGATATTCAGTAGTTTGCCCCAAGCGATAGTTTCGAGTTCAGCTTGTAAATAATGATCTCGGTCTTCTTCACGTTTGATAATTTGTTGCATAATGACTGCGTCATTATCTCCACCAAGCTTCAATTGGAGTTCAGTGGTTCTTTCATCGATGTATTGGCCGACTTTATCAAGAAAGATTAATTGCTTATTCACTTGCGGAACTAAGTAAGCTAAATCGGGTTCTGGCTGATTAACTAGTGTAGCGAGCTCTTGGCGTAATAAATTGGTTTTATGACGAATGCGATATTCACTGACATCTTTAAGCTCACCTTTAGCTGTTTTAAGCCAAGCGACATCAGTATCAATGGTGTTTTGTAATTGTTGAATTTTTTTGCTTGTTGCTGGTTCAACTTCAGCAGCAAAGCTATTACCAGAAAAGCTAATTAAGCTGATGAGACAGCAAATAACAAACAGAATTCTTGGCATGATTAACGTCCTGTAGAATGGTAGAACGCTAATGATAAGTTATTGGATGAAGTTTGACGATAATTTGCTAAACTTACGCACTTTTTATTTTTAGATAGGCTATCTATGGCTGCCTTACAGTGTGCACATTGCCACAAACCTATTTCGGTCAGTAAAGTTACTGGAACACGCGGCAAAGGGTTTTCGGCGCAAATACAATGTTATCATTGTCAGGCGTGGTTAGGACGTCATGGAATTCTAACGATACTAAAAGTGATTGGTTTTTATACTGCAGTAATCGCTGGTGTGACGGGGTATTTTGTTGAAGGATTAGCAAATATTATCACCCCCGTTATTATGCTATCGCTAATACTGACGGGGGTAACGCATTTGATGGACCACCTGCTGGTTATTGAAGCGCCTGAAGAAGACGGCAAACCAACAGATGAAATCAAATAATTAGTCTACAACTTGAACTTGGTTTTCTAGTGCTGCTTCAACATAATAAATGCCACCAAGCACAACAACGCCAATGATGAGCATTGTTATAATAATACCGATGTTGTCTTTGAGTAAATTCATCATAGTTAAATCCTCTGTCTTGGCTGACTAAGCTGCTATATATGGCTAATATTTTAGCGTTTTCAGCTTAAGCTAATCTTAAAATAGCATAACGATGAATGGCATAAGTTGCTATGGTGCGTCACGTTTTTTTATTTAAAGTGATTTGTAACACTCTATTGGTTGCTTTTTTTTGTAATCTTTTTAAGATAGCACTGATTTTTTAATCCAAGGATGAGTTTGGTGCATAGATTTAGACCAATAAAGCGCAGTGTTGTGGTATGGCTTTCAGCCATGCTAGTACTACTGTCGTTTGCGGCTTCTGCACATAACGTGATCCATGACCATGATTCATTAAGTACTAGCTGTACTTTATGTGTCCATCAACATCAGTTTAATGCTGCACTTCCCTCAACCGAATTAAGCATCGCCATTGTTCGTCAGCACTTCGAGTCTGTCACATACAACTGTCGAACTTATAGCAGTGTTCACCAATCGCTTTACCATAGCCGCGCGCCCCCTTTTTTCTCTTAATCTAGCAACGTTAACCTTAATTTTTTATTCGACTATCACAGATGATGGACGAAGACTTGTTGTATTTTGGAGATAAAATGTCTTATTTAAACAAACGCCTTTCTTTAGTTGCAGTTGCCTGCGCATTCGCTTCAACTCATGCTTTTGCTGAAGATTCTAGCTTAACAAACCCTAACATTAGTGCGGTTCTTGATGGTTTTTATCAGACTGGAGATCGTGGTTTAGGTGGGCGTGAAGAAGGCTTCGGTTTGGGCGAAACAGAGCTGGCGATTAGTGCAAACATTGATGACATGTTTTACGGAAAAGTGACCGCGATTTTAGAGTCGCACGACGGTGAAACTGAAATTGAATTAGAAGAAGCGTTTATTCAAACTATGGGGCTTCCTGCTGGTTTAGGTATTCGTGCTGGTCGCTTCCTATCTGATGTTGGTTACTTAAATAATCAGCATTTACATACTGATTCATTTGTTGACCGTCCAGGTGCTTATCGTGCGTTCATGGGTAATCATTATTTTGATGATGGTGTGCGTCTAACTTATGTTGCTCCGACTGATCTATATTGGACTATGGGTGTTGAAGTCTTTAAAGGCGACAAAATGCGCGCTGCTGATATGTATGAAGAGCATGAAGAAGAAGGGCATGACGAGGAAGAACATGAAGAGCATGGACCACGAGAGTATGACACTGTAGGTGTGTATTCTGCTTTTACTAAATTCGGTGGTGACATTGGTCATTCAAGCTCTTGGCAGGTTGGCTTAAGCTACTTATATAATGCCAATGGTAAGGTAATGGTCGTAGAGGGTGAAGAGGAAGAAGGTCATGCTGATGAAGAACATGATCATGAAGGCCACACTCATAGCGCATCTTACACGGGTGAAAATACTTACATCGCAGATTTTGTTTATAAATGGGCGCCAAACGGTAACTACAAATACCAACATTTAACAGTGAGTGGTGAATACTTCCGAGTGACGGATACTTTTTCGTTTGAAGAAGGCGACCATGGCCATGAAGAGGAAGATCATGATCATGAAGAGTCTCATGGCGATGATTATTTTGAAGGTTGGTACTTAAGTGGTGTTTATCAGTTCTCTCCTCATTGGTCTGCAGGTGTTCGTTACGGTGAAGTTGATACCTATGAACTTCATGGCGACCATTTAGATCCGCAAAAACTGAAAGAAACTGAATTAAGTTTAGCTTGGCATCACAGTCATTTCTCTACTGTCCGTCTACAATATACTAATCAAAAAGGTACAAACTTTGATGGTTTTGAAGACGACAACATTGTCTCACTTCAGTATGTTATGACATTAGGAGCTCACGGTGCGCATCAATTCTAAAAAACTCATTGTGATGGGGGCGCTTTGTAGTGCCTTTTTGACAAGCGCGGCGAATGCCCAGTTAAATGTGTTTGCTTGTGAGCCTGAATATGCAGCCTTAGCGCAAGAGATTGCGCCAGAAGCTAAAATTTATTCAGCGACAAGTGCAATGCAAGATCCGCATTTGGTTCAGGCAAGACCTAGTTTGATCGCTAAGATGCGTCAAGCTGATCTTGTTGTATGTGCGGGAGCTGACCTTGAAATTGGTTGGTTACCTATGCTGCAAATGAAAGCATCGAATAATAAAGTGCGTTCAACCGATAACGGTTTATTCTACGCAGCTGAGCATATTGATACCTTAGATAAACTTGAACATGTTGATCGTTCTATGGGAGATGTCCACGCAAAGGGCAATCCACATCTGCACTTTGATCCTCGTAGAATGTTACAGGTGGCTAATGCATTGTCAGAAAAAATGGCGGCATTAGACCCTGAAGGTGCAGCAGGTTATCAGGCAAAACTTACCGATTTCACTGACCGATGGCAGCAAGCTATCCCTAAATGGGAAGAGCAAGCGGCGGGTTTGAAAGGTAAAAAGGTGATTGCGTACCATTCAAGCTTTCGTTACCTGTTTAACTGGCTAGGCATCGAACAAGTGGCTGACTTAGAACCTAAACCTGGCATTCCACCTAGTAGTAGCCATTTAGCAAAATTGGTTAATCGTAGCCAAGAAGGCGATGTGATGGCGATATTAGTGACATCTTATCAAGATGAGCGTGGTGCTAATTGGCTGGGTGAACGCACGGACTTACCTGTGCTAATTCTGCCTATGTCAGTGGGTGGCAACAGTGATAGCACAGATTTGTTTAGCCTTTATGATAGCGTTATAACAATGCTTACAGAGGTTCAATAAACTTATGCTAGATCTCGATTTGCTACCTATTTTAATTCCTGCATTTGTTGCTGGCTTACTAGTACTGTCTACTCATGTTGTATTAGGTCGCCAAGTATTAAAACGTGGGATTATCTTTATTGATTTGGCCATTGCTCAAGTGGCTGCTTTAGGTGCAATCGTATCGCATATGGACCACAGTATTGAGGAACTCCCTTTTTCTCATGTGTGGATGCCTGCGTTATTTGCATTGGTGGGTGCAGGTTTTATTGCTTGGTTATCTAAAAGATTTGCTGATGAACTTGAAGCGATTATTGGTTGTTTTTATGTGCTGAGTGCGGTGGCAGCCATGTTGCTGCTATCGAATGATCCTCATGGTGCTGAGCTATTAAAACAGCTAATGTCGGGGCAAATATTATGGGTTAACTGGTCTCAGCTCGTCCTGCCAGCCATTGTTTCTGCCGCTATATTGGCGTTAATCGTGATGAAACCACAAGTGTTAGACGGTGCAGGTTTTTACTTCCTGTTTGCCATTGTCATAACACTTTCGGTTGAGTTGATTGGCGTCTACTTGGTCTTTAGTACCTTAATCCTTCCTGCCTTGGCACTGAATAAGTACCAAGGAAAAGGATTATTGGCACTTGCCTATGTGGTTGGATTTGTTGGATACATTGCAGGGCTTATACTTTCGGCCACTTATGATTTACCGAGTGGCGCCGCGATTGTAGCTGCGTTAGCTATGAGTGCGATTCTAATGCGAGTATTCCTGTCGATGAAGGCGTCAAAAACGGCTTCATCCCTAAGCAACTAAATACTCAAATCAGCAACACACTCAATAAAATCCGAGTCAAACTGTATAATTAATGATGCGTTAATGTTTAACGCATCATTAATTCATCTTGGCTGGTGTATAATCATTTAAGCTTACAATTGTAAACTGAAATCAAACAAATCATTGAGTCCAGCATCCGTGCTGGCTATACTGTCGCCACTTTCTTCGCAGGAGCCTGCTTGTGCTGTTAATTGCTCGTTCAATTATTCTTGCAGTGTTATTAACACTGGCGTTTTTTTTCGCAATCATCCTTTGTATTGTCAGACCAATGCATCGTGATAATGTCCATGTTATCGCTCGCATTTTTTCATCCGTTGCCCCAATCCTTGGCATTAAAGTCATTACTCGTCATGCAACAGAAGAAAACCCGAAAGAACCTAAAATCTATTTAGCGAATCATCAGAATAACTTTGATTTATTTACTCATACTTCAGCTGTTCCAAAAGCGACAGTGAGTTTAGGTAAGAAAAGTTTGGCGTGGATGCCGCTATTTGGGCAAATTTACTGGTTGTCAGGTAATATTCTGATTGACCGTAAAAATCGTCATAGTGCCTTTGATACCATGGCTAAAACAGTCGAGAAAATGAAAAACAAACTATTATCAGTTTGGATTTTCCCTGAAGGAACCCGTTCACGAGGGCGTGGTTTATTGCCATTTAAAGTAGGTGCATTCCACACAGCTATCGCAGCTAAAGCATCAATAGTCCCAGTACTGGCGTCATGTCAAAACCACATTAAATTGAACCGTTGGAATAACGGTGTGGTGATTGTGGAAATGATGGCACCGATGTCGACTGCAAATGTGGATAAAAGTGATGTTAAAAAGCTTTGTGCTAAGGTGCATGAGGCAATGTCAAAGCGTTTAGCTGAATTAAATCAAGAAGCATCGGCATTAATGGCTAAACCTCAGTAGATTTATCACGTATAATTAGCGATTAGCCGCATTATTTTGTTAACGGAGTTACTCCATGTCTATTGAAGGTCTTTTAAAAGAGCAGTTTGCTGAGAACCGTGAAATTATCCAAGCTTTGCTTGCTGATGGTTCGCAAGCCGATGCCGAATATACGATTGAGCATCACTTTTCATCGACTAATTTTGACCGTTTAGAAAAAGCGGCGGTTGATGCATTTAAACTTGGTTTTGAAGTGAATGATGCTGAAGAGATGGAGCTAGAAGATGGCTCAATCATTTTCTGTTTTGATGCAATTGCTAATCACGCACTTGAAGCTGACTTGCTAGATAAAGCTTGTGAGCAACTGATGCTTTTAGCGCAAAAGCAAAAAGTGGATTATGACGGTTGGGGAACCTTCTTTGTCGGTGACGAAGATGAGCTTGATGAAGAACAAGATGAAGAAGATGAGTTTTAATTAACTTGTTTCTGAAAAATCATAAAAAGCCCACTCAAATGAGTGGGCTTTTTATTGATAACTATGGAGGTATTCGCTTCTACTTGGTTTTATAAACCGAAGTTTGGTTACGGCCATTTTCCTTTGAAAGGTATAAGGCCTTGTCTGCTCCTGATAACCAACTAGCACTATTTTTGGTGTCTTCTGACAAGGAATTGACCCCAATACTGATGGTGACTTTGATGATTTGGTTCTTATAAACCACTTGTGATGATTCGACTTTTTTACGCAAGCGTTCAGTGAAGTATTTCGACTCGTCAGCACTGGTATTCGTTAGCACCACTGCAAACTCTTCACCACCATAACGTCCTGCAAAGTCTGTTTCACGTAAAGATTGTTTTAAGATATGGGCTATATTCTGAATGACTTTATCACCAGCAGGGTGACCATACTTATCGTTAATTTGTTTGAAATTATCGATATCAATCATAATCATGCTGCCGTTTTCACCATAACGCGCAAAGCGTTCATATTCTTTTTCAAAACACTCTTGCCAGTGACGACGGTTAAACAGTTGGGTTAAGCTGTCAGTCTGGCTGAGTTTTTCTAATTGCTCATTGGCCGCTTTGAGTTGTAGCTTATTAATCGCCACATCAGTCACGTCATAAACAATGATACTGATATGGGTTATGTTGCCGGTGAGCGAAGCCAAGGGCAGCAGGGTGATATTCTGATACATGTGATCAGCACGACCTGTGATTGGGCGATAGTTTTTAAACTCAAAGACGTATGGGCGTTGTTCCCAGCTAATAAACGAGCGGTTTTTAAGTAAAAAAACCGATTCCATTTTTTGAGTTAGCCATTCATTAGGCAAATCTGGAAAAGTTTCAAATAGGTTTTTGCCTTTAATGGCATTAGGCGATACGCCACTATGGTTTTCCATAAACCCATTCCACAACTGGATGTTGTAATTACGATCTAATACGACCAAGCCAACCTCTATGGTTTGCACCATATCAATAAGCCAGTGAAGTTCGTTCATTGCATTTTGATCAGTAGACATGAGTTAACATCCAACTTTCTTTATTATTTTAATTATTTGCGAATGTGTTATTCGCTAAATAGGTTGATTAATCGAGCAAATAACCCAGCTTAAAGTTAAGCGTTGGGATGGAGTCTTCGGTAAATAGCAGTAATAAATCGCACTGGACATTGTGATCTTCAATTTGGTAATTGATTTCCATTGCTAAGGTGCGTTGCCACTTTTCTGAATTGTCGTGGATTAGCTCATTCACCGTGCAGTGACGTCCTAAAACAACAGGATGTCCTTGGCTAAACTTCATATCTAATTGCTCAGAGATACCGTTAAGGAATGCACCAATAAGCACATTACCAGTGTCGATTAACACTTCGATCTCATTTGCAGTATCTTGTGGGTTTTTATGACCCATTAACTTGGCCATGTCTTCAAAGCTTGAATCATGAAATAACAGCAGGGCTTCACCAGCCACGCCTGCGCCAATAAAGCCTTGGCACAATGCTGATACTTTTGAACTTTCTTCAGTGGCTTTTAGTGCCATGGTCAGTTCACTGACTTCAAGTACATTTACGTTGGGGATAGGCAACATAACAAACACATCTAATAGGGTTGCCAATAAGTCTGCTGCGCGCCCCATAGCAACGTTGGCAATTTCTTGGCAAGCATCGCGTAAATCCACTTCAAACATCGGCGTGTCATTACCTGCATCTTTTAATGCTAAGGTCAGAATGCCGTACTCTTCGAGGATATTACTGATGGATTCGGCGCTGACAGGCTTTTGAATAAAATCCAATGCGCCTAAGGCTTTGACTCTTTCGTGAGCTTTGATTTGAATATCACCTGACACCACGATGACCAATGCAGGCAAATCTTCTTTTTGAATGGCTTCTAATACTTCATATCCATCCATTACAGGCATATTGAGATCGAGAAATACGATCTCACCTTTGCCTGCACGGATAACCTCGAGTCCTTCAGCACCATTAGTGGCATAACTGATATCAACGTCCCATTCCTTGGGCAAGGTTCGCGCCATTTGCTTTCTGGCTAATCCTGAGTCATCGCATATCAAAATAGGAATAGTCATAGAGACAGATGATCCTTTAACGGGTTTTATTATTATTGAGTGTAGTTGATGATTTAACGTTTTGGTTAATTGCATTAAGCAACAGTAAGTTAGCTATTGAAAAGTCTAAAACGTTACACCCTACATTTATTAAACATTATTTTACAACTTATTGCTGATGATTAGCATTAAAATTCGACAGTTTTTTGGCACTTATCGCAAAATTGTATCTTATATGACGCTTTTTTATGTTGAATTTGATGCTTGCGTATTCATTTGGTGTTTTTTGTGGGGTATTTCTGTTATTGCCTGTGTGTCTATTTGGTTAACTACTCGACAAGTGGAGGATTTATGTTAACTTGCAACCTGGACTGACCAGTAAAGGATGAACCATGGATAATAAACTCGTTGAGTTAAGGGTAGAAAATGGCGTTGCCCATGTCACACTCAATAGGCCTGATAAATACAACGCACTCAACATCGAGCTATTTCAAGCTATTGATAAAACCATAAAAAAATTACACAAAAATAAAGCGGTTAGAGTGGTTATTTTATCGGGTGCAGAAGGAAACTTTAGTTCTGGCTTGGACGTGAAAAGTGTGTCGAAATCTGTGATGCCTGCGCTGAAATTATTATTCAAGTGGCTACCTGGTAATGCTAATTTGGCACAGAGAGTCTCCCTTGGCTGGCAACAGTTACCCATTCCTGTTATCGCTGTTATTGAAGGTTTTTGTTATGGCGGTGGCGTGCAGATAGCGTTAGGCGCTGATTTTAGGTTTGCGAGTAAAGATGCGCAACTGTCGATAATGGAATCTAAATGGGGATTATTACCTGATATGGCAGGTCTTGCGGGCTTAAGACAAATAATGCCAAAAGATAAAGCGCTACAACTGACGTATACCGCTGACATTATCACTGCAGATAAAGCACTCGAGTACGGATTAGTCACTGAAGTGTATGACGACCCACATCAACAAGCGCAATTGTTCGCTGACAAGTTAATGCAACGCTCGCCAGATACGAATGCTGCAGTCAAATTGAGTATTAACAAAAACTGGTCTGGTACATTACGTAGTTTGCTAAGCCGAGAGTCTTTAAGCCAAATCCGTTTATTGGTCGGCAAAAACCGCAATATTGCAGGCCATCGAGAAATTAAAAAATCAGCAAAACCTTATCAGGACCGTCAATCCGGTTGGTAAGCGAGCTAACTCATTATCGTAAAATGGGTTGGTAGGTTTACCGACCAACCATTTTTCGAGCAAACCCTTCAATATGTTCTAACGCTTCATCCCACCCACCTTGATTGTTGAGGTCAAGCTGCAATAAGTACTGACGATATCGATGACTCGTTTTCATTTGATTGGACTGTTTGCGCGCTGGTGTTTCAGCGATAGACTCGATGTTGCCATTCTCTGATTGTAAATCAAGAATTGGAAAATCCAGTTCAGCTAATTGTAACGGTATAGATAAATCACGGCTTTGCTCATCGATTAATTGTTCAAATTCTCGGTAAGGATTAATCACAACCAGTAAGTCTGGTTGCTGCAGTTTGTCTTGATGGAGCAAATTAATCACCATCCCAGCACTGTCATCAGCGGCAATAATAATTCGCTTTCCTGGAAATTGTTCTCCAATTGCCTCAAGTTGAGCCAAACATTCATTGATAACATTCTGTTGGAAATTTCTAAGTTCTAATAATTGGCTAGAGCTGTACTTTGGTGTTATTTGATAGGCATTAAGTTCAAGCTGTTTCTCACCCGCTTTGGTGACTTGGTCTGCTGAAGTGGCAAAATTAGGGCGATACAAGCCTTCAGTGGGTTTAATACTGATACTTGCCCAGCCTTTTGATGGAATTTGTTGGCGTAAATAACGAATAATGCCACGTCCGCTGGCGTGAGTGTCGGTTGGCCCCACAAGAAAAACAGCACCGTGCTGTTTCTTACCTTGCCATGGTTTAACCAATACTTCGATTGTTTGATCTTGAACGGTAATCTGTTGCTTTTCGGCGTCACTAATCGGTATGAATACGCTGTCAGATAACAAACTCGCACTTAACAGTGTGCTATTAAAAAGGTTGTTACTGAGCGCATTAAATGAAAACAAGCTCGTTAGCGCGAGTAAACTTGAGCAAAATATTGTGCGGTAGTGAGCGCGTCGGATTAATTTCATTACGATTACTTATACAGT
Organism: Shewanella sp. 10N.286.52.E4; assembly: GCF_041468785.1. Classification (NCBI taxonomy): domain Bacteria; kingdom Pseudomonadati; phylum Pseudomonadota; class Gammaproteobacteria; order Alteromonadales; family Shewanellaceae; genus Shewanella; species Shewanella sp. 10N.286.52.E4. Next base: position 203,344 of record NZ_JBFRJJ010000010.1, on the reverse strand, counting down.
TTTTTGAAAGGCATATACAAAAAAGCCCCGTACTAATAAGAAGTTCAGGGCTTTTAGCGTTATGTTAGCAGTGTATTATACGTGGCTAACTAATACCATTCTAATAGCATCTAGCTGGAATTGACTGTCATCAATGTAGCTATTGAGCTCAGCCATTTGATTACGGATATAGTCTAACTCAGAATCACGAATGTTAGGGTTAACCGCTTTAAGTGCTTCTAAACGTGTTAATTCACCGTTTAATTGCAGCGTCATCTTGTCACGAGCTTGTTCAACTAATTCAGCTAAAGCCGCTTGAGCTTGCTCTTCACCTTTGGCCAGTAATGGATGCAAAATTGGTTGAGATGCATTGACAAGTTTACTGGCAATATGACGATTAACTGCACTAAGCTGCTTATCAAAGCTTGCATAATCCACTTTATCAGACAGGTTAAGACCATTTTTATCCAGCAACACGCGGATTGGTGTTGGTGGCATATAACGGTATAACTGCGATGATTTAGGGGCACTGACATCAGCCATGTAAATCAATTCTAAGAACAAGGTGCCAGCAGGTAAGGCTTTGTTTTTAAGCACAGCCACACTGGTGGTACCGGTTTCAGAGTCTGTGATTAAATCTAATGCCGTTTGTACTAGCGGATGCTCTTGCGAGATAAACGCAATATCATCACGAGACAATGCAGTTTCACGGTCAAACGTGACAGACACACCATCTTCAGGTAAGCCTGGGTAAGATGGGAACAGCATGTGTTCACTTGGGCGCAGTACGATAGAGTTCTCGCCGCGATCTTCTTGATCGACACCGATAATGTCCCATAAACGGATCACAGAGCCGATTAAATGAGTATCAGAGTCGCGTTCAGCTAAACGTTCAACGAGTTTCTTCGACTGCTCACCACCATGAGAGTTAATTTCTAATAACTTATCACGGCCTTGTTCCATCGCTTGCTTAAGCTCTTGGTAACGAGTTTGTGTGTGATTCAGTAATTGAGTCATTAACTCTGGGTCGGCATCGTTCAGCACCGCTGTTAATTCGTCAGCGAATTCAGAGTAAAGAATGTGGCCACTAGGACAGGTTAACTCGAACGAGTTAAGCCCTTGATGGTACCAATTCATTAAACGCTCTTGCGCGGTATCTTGTAGGTACGGCAAGTGAATTTGAATATCGTTTTGTTGGCCAATACGATCTAATCGACCAATACGCTGTTCAAGTAAGTCAGGGTTTAGCGGCAAGTCAAACAACACAAGGTGACTTGCGAACTGGAAGTTACGTCCTTCTGAGCCAATTTCAGAACAAATCAGTGCCTGCGCACCGCCTTCTTCTTGAGCAAAGTAGGCGCCAGCTTTATCGCGCTCGATGATCGACATACCTTCATGGAATACCGTTGCTTGAATACCTTCGCGGGTACGTAATGCTTCTTCAAGGCTTAAAGCGGTTTCTGCTTGGCTCGCAATAATCAATACTTTTTTACTGCGGTGCTCTTTTAAAAAGTCGATTAACCAATCCACGCGGGGATCAAATTTCCACCAACTGGCGCTTTCACTTTCAAAAGCTTGGTAAAGCTTTTCTGGGCTTAGGGACTGCTTGGCTTGATCTTGCGGTGATTTTTTAGAACCCATCATCGCATTCACACGCTCAGCAGTAACATATTCTTGCGGCATGGCTAATGGATGTGGATTAAAGAATCGTTTAGGGAAACCACTGACTGATGCGCGACTATTACGATAAAGAATTCGGCCAGTACCATGGCGATCAAGTAGCTCTTGCAATAACTCATCACGAGCAGCTTGTTTAACGTCATCAGCCACATCTTCAGCCTGAATAACATTAATGCTAGGCATAATGTCTTTTTCGCTCAGCAGCTCAGTTAAGCTGTTAATGGCGCTGTCTGCAAGCTTGGTGTTGGCAGTGAGAGCTTCGGCGGCTTCTGCCACACTTTGGTAGCTTTTTTCTTCTTCAAGAAAGGCTTCATAATCGTAGAAACGATCAGGGTCGAGTAAACGTAGACGCGCAAAATGGCTCTGATGACCAAGTTGATCAGGAGTTGCAGTAAGCAATAACACGCCTGGGACTTCTTCACTTAATGCTTCAACAATTTGATATGCACGGCTCGGCGCTGTTTCGCTCCACTCAAGGTGATGCGCTTCATCAACGACCATTAAATCCCAATCAGCATCAATAGCTTGTTCTAAGCGGCGTTTTTTACGCAACAGCTCAAGCGAACAAATGACTAATTGTTCAGTATAAAATGGATTGTCGTTATCAGCATAAGCCTCTACACAACGGTCTTCGTCGAAAATTGAGAACTTCAAATTAAAGCGACGCAGCATTTCGACTAACCACTGATGACGTAAAGTATCAGGTACGATAACCAAGATACGTTCAGCACGGCCAGTGAGCAGCTGTTGATGAATGATTAAACCTGCTTCAATGGTTTTACCTAAACCGACTTCATCAGCCAGTAATACGCGCGGCGCATAACGACGACCCACTTCATGGGCAATCCACTGTTGGTGTGGAATTAAGCCTACACGTGGACCTTGCTGGCCAAGTAAGTCAGAGGTAGCCAATTTATGACGCAATAGCTGACTTTGGTAACGAATACCAAAACGCTCTAAACGGTCAATTTGACCAGCAAATAAACGATCTTGAGGTTTGTTAAAACGAATATTGTGGTTCAACAGAGTTTCACGTAAACGAACACTTTCATTCGTTTCACTGTGAATGCCGATGTAGGTCACTAAACCATCTTTTTCTTCGACTTCATTGACGGTAAGTTTCCAGCCTTCATGGCTTTCAATTGAGTCACCTGGATTAAAAATTACACGAGTTAATGGGGCTTCATCGCGTGAAAACAGACGGTTTTCATCGGCGGCAGCAAACAGTACAGTGACCATGCGTCCTTCGACGGCGACAACAGTACCTAAACCAAGTTCTGACTCGGTATCACTAATCCAGCGTTGACCTAAAGCAAACGGCATTTTTTACTCTCATTCGGGGCTGATTAAAACAAAGGGCGCGTATGTTATAACAAACGCTGCTAGATTTAAATTCTAGCAGCGATTTAAATATTCATGATCGACAATTTTATTTAGCTAAGTCTGAATTTGCCACATTATTGTCATCTAAATGACATCTTTATTCCCCTAAACTGACCTAGTAAACATCCGATTAACTATTGAGAGTTAATAGATTTGCTGGCATAGTTTAATTGTGCACTGATAGAGATTATCTATCGCTGTAAGTTTATTATATTTTTAATATCAGGAGTTTAAATTGGATTAATCCCTTAGTTACCCCTTTGCATTGAGCACTCTGGAGGCGCCATGGAACATAACGACAGAAAGTTGTTTGTACTGGATACCAATGTGTTACTGCATGAACCTTTAGCGATATATTCGTTTAAGGAACATGATGTAATCATCCCAATGACAGTGTTAGAAGAGTTAGACAATATTAAGGACAGAAAGCACGACATCAGTCGTGATGCGCGAGTCGCCATTAGGGCATTAGAGGATATCCTCGGAGGAAAGACCTCACCAGAACAAATCCTTAACGGTGTATCACTCCCAGCTCGCGAAGGTCATTTAGACGTTTCAGGCAGTTTATCCATTTTCCCAGACCATCAAATCGATTTTACAGCAGGCGATCTGCCCGGTGATAACAACGATAACCGCATCATTAATACCGCTCTGCATCTGCAAAAAACTCACTCACCCCGTCAAGTCGTGTTAGTCACCAAAGACATCAACATGCGCCTAAAAGCCAAGGGTGCGGGCATTGAAAGGGTTGAAGATTATCGAACCGATCAATTAATTGACGACATTCGCTTTCTTGCCAAAGGGTTTTATCAATTTGAAGGTGATTTCTGGGGCAATGTTGACAAGGTTTCTACAGATCGCGTCGCCGGAAAAACCGTTCACCAAGTGAATATTTCAGAAGTGGGTAACGAACCATTTTATAAAAACCAATATTTAATTGATGAAGCCACTGAATTTTGCGGCAAGGTCGCAAGTCGCACCGAAACCCACCTTAATATTATTGATTATGGTCGTGACCGACTTGAGCATTTGCAGGCGTGGGGGATTAAACCAAAGAATATTTATCAAGGTATGGCGCTTAATGCCTTACTCGATCCTGAAATTGATTTAGTTATTCTTACAGGGCCCGCAGGTTGCGGTAAAACCTTAATTGCCATGGCTGCAGCACTTGAGTTAGTGGTTGAGAAAAAACAATACGAGAAGGTTATTGTCACTCGTAACACGCCTGAAATTGCCGAGTCTATTGGTTTTTTACCTGGCACAGAAGAAGAGAAAATGGCGCCGTGGCTGGCAGCGATTACCGATACCCTCGAAGTACTACACAAAAATGATGTTAACCCGACTGGCAGCATGAACTACATTATGGAAAAGGCCAACGTGCAGTTTAAGTCGATTAACTTTATGCGGGGCCGCTCGATTCAGGACTCAGTGGTCATTTTAGATGAATGTCAAAATCTGACGGCATCACAAATTAAAACCATGATCACCCGAATGGGCGAGGGCACTAAGTTAGTGTGCTGTGGTAATTTATCGCAAATTGACTCAACCTATTTGACTGCGGTGACTTCAGGGCTGACCTACATTGTGGAACGCTTTAAAGACTTTGATGGTAGTGCCAATATTTACCTAAATGGCGTGGTGCGCTCACGCTTGGCTGAATTTGCTGAGGAGCATTTATAGCTAGTAGCTAGTAGCAAGTAGCAAGTAGTAAGTGTGAGTTGATGATAAAGGCATCACTTCACAAATCATTAAGCCATCGGTTTTCATCGATGGCTTTTTTGAACATTCGATTAGCACCAATTGACTTGTATTAATTGACTTGTATCAACTGACTTGTGAGCTAATTTACAGGCATAAAAAAACACTGATGATCTAGGGTCTGTTGACCTTTCAAGGTTGTTTTTGCAGCGAGTTGTTGGCCATTTATACAAGGCAGAGACTTTGTAGTGTAGTTATTCTACATAAAAAGTCGATAACGCAGTAAAAATGGCCAACAAACGCTGCCCAAGGGGGTCGACTAAAAGCGTTTTACTCTTTGTTGGATGAATTTTGCTTAGATGACTAGGCATCAACTCATCCGCCTCGATTAAAGCGCTTTTATTTCGAACAAAAATTAACCGGTAAAGGTCAACAGACCCTAGCATGCAAATAGAACAATCAGTGTTGAGTTGTCTGCTGATGAATCAGACTAGCGCTGAGGGAACAGCATTGTTTTTATTGTTAATTTTTACTCATATTAGGCTACGTGAGCCACTGCTTCTTTAACTAAACGACCAATTTCTTCCCATTGACCTGCAGCAATCATTTTCGGCGGTAACATCCAAGTACCACCACAAGCTAGTACCGCTGGAATCGCTAAATATTGATCGACATTCGATAAACTTACGCCACCAGTAGGCATGAATGACACTGGGTAAACAGCCGTTAATGCTTTAAGCATTGGGATCCCGCCAGATGGTTCTGCTGGGAAGAACTTAACAGTCTTAAGGCCCATTTCCATTGCTTGTTCAACCAAACTTGGACTATTCACACCAGGAATGATGGGAATGTTTTTATCTAAGCAGTACTGCACGACTTTTGGATTAAAACCAGGACTAACGATGAAGTCCACACCTGAATCGATAGCATCATCAACTTGCTCAGGGGTTAAGATAGTTCCAGCACCAATCAACATATCTGGAAAAGCTTCACGCATATTACGGATAGCTTGTGATGCACAAGCAGTTCTGTAAGTCACTTCGGCACAGTTCATGCCGTTTTCGACCAGCGCTTTTCCGAGTGGTACAGCGTCATCAGCATTTTCAATTGCGATAACAGGGATAACTTTTAATTGTGATAGTTGTTCGTTTAATGTCGGCACAGTATTTCTCACTTCTTACTCATTATTTAATAGGCTTAAATCAGGCTTAAATCAGGCTCAAATTTAGCCCAAACTAGGCATAGCATCTGGATGTATAATCGCACCTGCATGTTGGATGACAGTGCCAGCAAGTAAGTGACCTGCTTTGGCTGCTTGTTCTGTCGTGCCACCGGTTAATCTTTTCGCAAGGTATCCTGCGCTAAAAGAGTCGCCAGCTGCAGTAGTATCAACTACGTTTTCTACAAACGTCGCCGCAACACTGATCCTTGAATCTGGGGTGATCACCAAGCAAGGCTCACTGCCCAGTTTGACAACGATTTCAGATACACCAAGGTTTGAGGTGCGCTCAATACATTGTTCAACATCAGTGTCACCATATAGAGCTTGTTCATCTTCAAAGGTTAAACAAGCAATGTCAGTGAATGACAACATTGTTTTGTAACTTGCTATAGCTTGAGCTTTATCTTGCCAAAGCTGTGGACGGTAATTATTGTCAAAAATAACCTTGCCGCCTGCTTCTTTAAATTGCTCAAGCACACTGAATAAAGTTTTACGGCTTTCACTGGTTAAAATAGCCAGTGAAATACCACTTAAATACAGATAATCAAAATCGATCAAAGACGCTGCCAGCTTTTTGCTGCCAGCTTGCTCAAATAAGTACTTCGCAGCGGCATCATTACGCCAGTAATAAAAAGAGCGTTCGCCGCAATCATCAGTTTCAATGTAATAAAGACCTGGCTGCTTGTTTTCAACATGCAATACATAATCAGTATTGATGCCTTCAGCCTGCCAAGTGTCTTTCATGGAAGTACTAAAAGGGTCATGACCTAACGCAGTAACATAATGGGTCGCTAAATTGGCACCTTGGGTAAGGCGCGCTAAATACAAAGCGGTATTTAACGTGTCTCCACCAAAGTTTTGCGCCAGCAATTCGCCTGATGGCCTTAGCTCAACCATGCATTCGCCAATAATCGCAATTTTTTGATTTTTCATATTCCAGTGCCTATTTAGAGGTTAAGTTACTTAAGGAAGTCTTCTCTTGAAGGCGAGAAAACATCGACCAGAATACTGTCTTCTTCTAGTGCTACTACGCCGTGCTCAAAATGTTTACGCGCAATAAATGCATCACCCGCATTAAGAATTTTTTTCTCACCATTAATTTGAGCTTCAAAGCTACCTTTCACTACATAACCAATTTGATCATGAATTTCGTGAGTGTGCGGGGTACCAATAGCACCTTTTCCAAAGCAAAGGTGAACCACCATTAAATCATCCGTGAAGCCTACAATTTTACGCTTAATCCCTTCACCGACTTCTTCCCATGGATGCTCATCTGCTTTAAAAAATATATTCATTGTGTTTCTCCGAAGCGTTTTAAATATTGCTAATCATCAATATTTAGTTATCATAATGCTTACTTTTGATTTGTAATACAATATGTTTTTATTTGTGTGAGCTAAATCAACTATTCTTTATTGGGCGAATTATAAGATATTTATCCGTAAAACGCTGTATAGCTTGAATATGACCATTTGATTGCGAATGTGATCAAGTTCATTTTTCTGATAGGATTAGATATATCTATGACGCATATTGTATTACTTTATGTGCAGCTCTTAAATTTCATGACTGTAAAAAGGTGACAAAACCTATGGCAACGCAACCAATATTGCTTACTGAAGCCGAGATTTCGCTGTTAAGTAAAGAAGTAGGTCGTTCAAGCTTGATGGGAAAGACCATCGCGGCTAACCAGAAAGACGTCGATGCATTTATGCAACTGCCTATAGATATTCCTGGGCATGGTGAAGCAGGTGGCTATGAGCACAACCGTCATAAGCAGAACTACACTTACATGAATTTGGCCGGTCGTTTATTTTTGATCACTAAACAGCAAAAGTACGCTGATTTTGTTATTGAAGTTTTAGAGCAATACGCAGATAAATACCTTACTTTTGATTTTCATGTTCAAAAGAATACCAATCCAACAGGTCGTTTATTTCATCAAATTCTTAACGAGCATTGCTGGTTGTTCTACACCAGTATTGCTTATTCTTGTGTCGTTTCTGAAATGACTCAAGCTCAACAAGAACGTATCAAAGAACGCATTTTTGAACCTATGCTAGATATGTTCACTGTAAAATATGCCCATGATTTTGACCGCATTCATAATCATGGCATATGGGCTGTAGCCGCAGTGGGGATATGTGGCTTAGCCATTGGTAAGCGTGAATACCTAGAGCACGCTGTATATGGTTTAGACCGTGATGACACCGGTGGATTCTTAGCGCAAATATCACAATTGTTTGCGCCATCGGGCTACTACATGGAAGGCCCTTACTACCATCGCTACGCTATTCGCCCAACTTGTGTGTTTGCAGAAGTATTACATCGTCATATGCCAGAAGTGGATATTTACAGCTACAAAGACGGCGTGATTGGCAACACAGTGCAGGCGCTATTATCAACGGCTTATCCTAATGGTGAATTCCCAGCATTGAATGATGCTTCTCGTACCATGGGGATTACCGATATGGGCGTTCAAGTGGCAGTCAGTGTTTATAGCAAACATTACGGGCTTGATGACAACTTATTAGGCATGGCGAAAATTCAAGATGCTGTGTGGATGCACCCATGTGGCTTAGCATTATCGCAAGCATTTGAACAAGCGACCCAAGAACGTGAAATTGGCATGCCATTCTGGCCGAGTGTAGAGCTTAACGAAGGCCCTGAAGGCCAAAGCGGCGCACAAGGTTTTATCCGTATGCAGGATAAAAAACAAGATGTATTCCAGTTGGTAATGAATTACGGCCAACACGGTATGGGTCATGGCAACTTCGATACTTTAGGTATTACTTACTTTAACCGTGGCCAAGAAGTATTACGTGAATACGGTTTTGGTCGCTGGGTTAACGTTGAGCCTAAATTTGGTGGCCGTTACTTAGACGAAAACAAATCTTATGCTCGCCAAACGATAGCCCATAACCTGGTCACGATTGACGAAACTTGCCAAAACTACTTTGACGTTAAGCGCGCAGATGGGGTTCATGGTATCCCTCACTTCTTCGCTATCGACAGCGACAACATTAAAGGCATGAGCGCATTTGCCAATGACCATTACGATGGTTTCGACATGCAGCGCAGCGTATTTATGTTGAACATTGAAGAACTTGAAGCCCCGCTTTTATTAGATCTTTATCGCTTAACGGGTGAAGGTGAGCATCAGTATGATTACTCACATCAATATGATGGCCAGATTATCCGTACTAACTTCGATTACACCACTCATCAAGAACTCGACACCCTTGGTGATAAAGATGGTTACCAGCATTTATGGCACGTTGCAGATGGCAAAGTAAATGACACTGCATTGGTTAGCTGGTTGCAAAACCATAATTATTACACTTGGTTAGGCACAAGCTCTAACGACAATGATAAAGTCATCTTTACCCGCACAGGGGCAAATGACCCAAGCTTTAATTTACGCAGCGAGCCAGCGTTTACGCTACGCAGCAAAGGTGGCAACACGTTATTTGCTTCGGTATTAGAAACTCACGGTTATTTCAACGAAGAGTTTGAGCAATCAGTTAGTGCTCGTGGCCAAGTGAAAAATATTAAGGTTATTGGCCACAATGAAGTGGGATCTGTCGTAGAGATTGAAACCGCTAACAGTGTCGTTACAGTGATGATCAGCAACCAAGCTGATGCGACTAGAACCACTGAGCATCATCTAGATATCAACGGTCAAACTTATACTTGGACAGGGTTTTACGCTGTATCAAGCCAAGCGACAGTGCAGGAGAAGTAACATGAGTTATCAACCATTATTAATCAGCTTTGATGAAGCAATTGAGCTACGTAAAGAGCTGGGTCAAGATACGCTTCTTGGCAATGCATTGAGCCGTGATATTAAACAAACAGACAGCTATATGGCCGAAGTGGGCATTGAAGTGCCAGGCCATGGTGAAGGTGGTGGTTATGAGCATAACCGTCATAAGCAAAACTATATCCATATGGATCTTGCTGGCCGTTTGTTCTTAATCACTGAAGACACTAAATACCGTGATTACATTGTTGATATGCTCACAGCATACGCGACCGTGTACCCAACACTTGAAAGCAACGTCAGTAAAGATTCTAACCCACCGGGTAAGCTGTTCCACCAGACGTTAAACGAAAATATGTGGATGCTTTACGCATCTTGCGCGTATAGCTGTATTTACCACACATTAACTGACGATCAAAAACGCTTAATTGAAGATGATCTTTTGAAGCAAATGATCGAAATGTTTGTGGTGACTTACGCTCATGACTTCGACATCGTTCATAATCATGGCCTATGGGCTGTGGCTGCTGTAGGTATTTGTGGTTATGCCATTAATGACCAAGAATCAGTGGATAAAGCGTTATATGGCTTAAAGCTTGATAAAGTTAGCGGTGGTTTCTTAGCGCAATTAGACCAATTGTTCTCGCCTGATGGCTATTACATGGAAGGGCCTTATTATCACCGCTTCTCACTGCGTCCAATTTACTTGTTTGCAGAAGCGATTGAACGTCGTCAGCCTGATATTGGCATTTACCAGTTCAATGACTCAGTGATTAAAACCACGTCTTATGCAGTATTTAAAACCGCATTCCCAGACGGTTCTTTACCTGCATTAAACGATTCATCGAAAACGATTTCGATTAACGATGAAGGCGTGGTCATGGCAACATCTGTATGTTTCCATCGTTACGAGCAAACTGAAACCTTACTCGGTATGGCGAATCATCAGCAAGATGTGTGGGTTCACTCTTCAGGACAAACCTTGTCTACGGCAGTGGCTAACGCTGACGATATCAAGCCGTTTAACTGGGGCAGTTTATTCGTTACAGATGGCCCAGAAGGCGAAAAAGGTGGCGTGAGTATTTTACGTCATCGTGATGCGAAAGATGATGACACTATGGCACTGATTTGGTTTGGCCAGCACGGCAGTGATCATCAGTATCACTCGGCGCTGGATCATGGCCATTATGACGGTTTACATTTAAGCGTATTTAATCGCGGTCATGAAGTGTTAAACGACTACGGCTTTGGCCGTTGGGTTAACGTTGAGCCAAAATTTGGCGGCCGTTATATCCCAGAGAACAAATCATATTGTAAGCAGACCGTTGCGCACAACACAGTGACAGTTGACCAGAAAACCCAAAACAACTTTGATACTGCCACAGCTGAATCTAAGTTTGGCCAAAAGCACTTCTTTGTTGCGGATAACCCAGCATTGCAAGGCATGAGTGGCGTTATCAGCGATTATTACGACGGCATTACCATGCAACGTAGTGTGATATTGGCTGAGCTCGAAGAGTTTGAAAAACCATTAGTCATTGATGTTTACTTGATTGAAGCTGATGCTGAGCACCAATACGATTTACCGGTTCATTATAGTGGTCAAATCATTAGAACTGACTTTGACTACGACGTGGAAAGCAAACTACGTCCATTAGGCAAAGACAATGGTTATGAGCACTTGTGGAATGTCGGTTCAGGTAAAGTTGAAGCAAGCGCATTAGTGACCTGGTTACATGACAGCAGCTACTACAGTTTAGTTACTAGCGCAGTTGAGCACAGTGAAGTGATTTTTGCGCGCACAGGTGCCAATGATCCTGACTTTAATATGCGTAGCGAGCCTGCGTTAATTATGCGTCAATCGGGCAAAAACCATGTGTTTGCCTCGGTACTTGAAACCCACGGTTACTTTAACGAGTCAACTGAAGCATCATTGAATGCGCGTGGCGAAGTAAAGTCAGTTAACGTGATGGGCCATGACGACATTGGTACTGTCATTCGTATTGAAACGATTAAAGGTAATGACTACTACTTTGCAATTTCAAACGAAGAAGAAGCCAAGCATGCTGAAACCCGCACCGTGAAGTTTGATTCTCACTACTACACTTGGACAGGGGCATTTGCTCAAGTCGAGCCTACAGATGTAGAGCCAGCGTAAACGGCTGTTATTTGATAGCTTTAAAGCAGCTTAAGTAACAGCTTAAAAAAGTTTATTTAAGCAAGTTTATCTTAGTCATAAATGGGAAGCAGTTGCTTCCCATTTTTTATTGGGCGTATTTCAGGGTATCCAAGGTCATCATTAGGATGTTGAGTTAAAGGGATGCAATGAATAACTCTAGTAAGACTGAACCATAAACTATGTGATAAATGTAACTTGTGATAAATGGAATGTTTGATAAATGGAATGTTTGATAAATAAAAGTAATCATTTTAATAAAATCTAATAATTTTTATTTATTAATGATTGAGCTTAATATTACCTCATCGAAACAGAACATGGTTTCACTAATAGAATTTGAGGTAAGTTATGAAAATGAATCACGTCGGTATTATGGTCGGTGACATGAACCAAGCGGTTGAGTTTTACACTAAAGCTTTAGATATGAAGGTTGTCATGGGCAACACTAAAGTGAAAGAAGAACGTGAAACGGCTATCGGTAGAATGTGTATCGCGGTATTTGGTGAAGGCTTTAAAGGTTTTAACATTGCTCACTTACTTACATCAGATGGCATTGGTTTTGAGCTTTTTGAAATGAAAGATCGTCAAGAGTGTCACGAAGTAGACTTCTCACGCATTGGTATATTCCATTTTTGTTTGCAAACTGATGATTTTCACGGTGTTATCAAACGCACTCAAGCGCTTGGCGGTAAAGTCCGTATGGACATTATGCGTTACCATCCAGAAAGTGATAACAACACTGCACAAATGGTTTATCTAGAAGACCCATTTGGAAACTTATTCGAATTATACTCGCACACGTATGAAGAAACATACGCAGCTGATTACGAGTAATACTTATACTGCAAAAAGGGGCTAACTGAGAAGTTAGCCCTTTTGTTTTATCTGTTTGTCCGGTACAGAGATAAGCTTAACCCTATAACTCAGGTTAATAACTGAGCTTTTCAGCATCGTGATGACTAAATTCTTTGACCGCTTTTCTGGCTAAAAATCGAAATGGAAACGCTTTAATGATTTCTTCAAAAGGTTGAATTGCAAATGCCCAAAATATTGATGCATCAAAGTACAAGATAAGCAGGGCGCATAAAGGGATTGATATGAGCCACTGACCCGTAAAGTTAATCTTAAATACCGCAGTAGTATGCCCCATTGCTCTGAGCACATGCCCATGTACTGTGTTGTATCCGCGAACCAGAGGCAAAATAATATAAATTGGCGCAATAATGGCTAACGCCTGATAGGTTTCGTCTGCCATATCAGGGTATATATCGGCAATCCAAAAACTTAAAATGAAGAAAAAGCCCATGGTCATCAGTGAAATTGCCACAGCAAGATTAATGCTGATATTCACATTATCTTCTAAATCATGCAGCTTCTTTGAACCAATGGCTTGGCTGATTGAAATGGCAGAAGAGTGGGCCCAGGCTGTAATAAATTGCCCACCTGCTCGCATCCAAGGCAAGACTAAGGTGATGGCTACGTAAGCGTTAATTGATAGCTGCGAGTAAAGTAACTGATAAACACTGACACCAATAGACAGCATGGTGACATTGGCTGCAACAGGAAAAATTTCCATAAAATGTTTGCGCGCATTGATCAGTGCTTCATGAATATTCAATGCAAGCTTTAACGAGATATTATCTAACGTGGAAACGCACAGAGCGAGGTAAATAAAGCGCACGAAAATAGCCACTAAACTACCCACAGCAGCGCCGACAACGCCAAGCTCTGGGGTGAATGCTGTGCCGTATATGAAAGCGTATGACAAAACTGCATTAATAGGGAGCTCAATCAAATAGCCTTTAAACGCGATTTTTGTTTTGCCCAAGCTATTAAAGAGGGCAATACAAACTTGGGTTACAGCGTTAAAGAGCACCACATACTTGGCGACACTTAAGTAGCGCAGTACTTCAGCCTGTAAGGCGACATCTTGGGTAATTAGCGCGACTATAGATTCTTCAAATAACAGAAGTACAGACCAAAAGACTAATGCGACAGAGAAATTGATACTCATGCCAGACCAGCATGATTTAGTCAGTGCAAGGGCGTTTTTAGAACCTACTGCACGGCTCATAACCAGTTGCGATCCATTGGCCAATGCCATTTGAATGCCCATGATAAACGCCACAATGGTGGTGGCTATTCCCATTGCTGCCAACGGGATTTCACCCAGTGGTGATACTAATAGGGTGTCTATCATCAGCATTGACTGCATCAACAGGGCGTTTAATGCTAAAGGCCAAGCTAAGGCAATGTTATTGCGAACATATTGGTTATGAATATAGCGATTAATGAACTGCATGTTCACCTTTCATTATTATCGAGTTTGTCATTCATTCTTCCTTGAACTAGGGCTTCTGTACTTGGTACTTCAGTTTGCAGTTAACTGATAGCAACCTCACTTTTTAAGCAGAAGCCTTAGTAAATATTAAGCAGTAGGGACCTCAGAGAACCTTTGATTGTCATCGCGTAATAATTCCTGACAATAGCTGCGTGCTTGGTCGGCATCACCAGACATAATCGAGTCATAAATGCCTTTGTGTTCGTTAATACAAAAGCGGCCACCTTCAGCTGAGTGATCGATAAACAACTTAAAGATGGTGGTTAATATATTGCCGAAAGGAATATAAAACTGATTATCTGTCGATAAGTAGATCGTTTGGTGGAACAAGTGATCGTTAATGGTCCATTGCTCATAATCAAACTCTTCAGCAGCTTTAATCATATTTTGCATTAATACCGACATCTGCTTACGTTGTTCAATTGTGGCGTAGCTGGCTGCCAGTGCACAGGCTTCGGGCTCAATGGCTTTACGTAATCCTAAAAACTTACTTAAGAACACTTCAGTATTTTCAAGCCCTTGAATCCAGTCTAATAACTGTGGGTCAAGAAAATGCCAATTTGCACGCGCCCTTACCGTCGTACCCACTTTAGGACGTGACTCAATCAAGCCTTTGGCCGATAGCAATTTAGTTGATTCACGTAATGCTGTGCGGCTAACGCCGAACATTTCACATAAATCCATTTCACAAGGAAGTCTCTGCAAAGGCTCAATCTCGCCTGACAAAATTTTACGCGCAATTTGTCTAGCAACTTGCACATGGACTCGTCTGCTTGAATCTTCTACTTGTATGAACATGATCTTGCGATCCTTTTTAAAATGAAAATTGGCTCAAAATATCGATGAGATCAGAACACTTCTAAGCCACATGAGTTGTAGTGCAGTGGGTTTAATGCTCATCATAGATAGTTATAAAATGGTATTACGTATCAGCGACATTTGCCTGTTGGCTCATGGCTAAAAAGGCTGTTATGGAACGGGGTATTCGCAGAACTTGATAAGCATCAAATCATGTATATACCTTTACAATTGAATGAGTGTTTACAGTCGGAATCGCAGATTATTTGCTTATCATGTAAGCAAATAAAGGTAAGCGTTTCACTCATTCTGAGACTCCTTACACTCACCATTTCCTGTTGTATTATACTACAATATACCGTGTTTTTATAAAACCTGTTTATGTTACCAATGGGTGTTAAAAGCTGTTTAGACTCACATATATGAATAAAAGATTAATTTTTATTTATTATCTTTAGCTTGTTTAAAGCTGACTAAGTTGGATGATTTCTGCTTTATATTGTCGTACAAATATTCAGAGTAAGTACTTCTAAAGACTGAATAAGCTCTAAGTTATTCAGTTAAAACAAGTTTACTTAGTTTGCCATGGTAAGAGTCAAAATATGTACAATCGAGTAAACTCAGTAACGATATGATAGTTATAAAAAAGATAAATATTTTGTCTTTTCTTTAGATTATTTTTCACATGTTAAATTGTCATATGGGTTTGAAGACCGAATGAACTTGATTTTATTTGTATGATTTATCAAAGGTAGGCAACATGAAACTTGTTGAAAATCAGTGTTAAAGTACAGTTTTCAAGCATTCTCGTCTCATATTTATCATGTTATATTGGCGCAATTATCCCAATAACAGCGTTGTATAAGCAAATGGCGAATAGCTTCAATTCAATTTCAGGGGCTAAACGTAGTTTACATTTACACGTTGCCCGCGAAATCGCTCGTGCGATCCTTTCAGGTGAACTTGCTCAAGGCAGTATCATTCCAAGTGAAATGGTATTGTGCGAACAATTTGGTATTAGTCGAACAGCGTTAAGAGAAGCAGTGAAATTACTGACTTCAAAAGGCTTGCTACAGTCACGTCCCAAAATCGGTACACGAGTGGTTGAGAAGATTAATTGGAACTTTTTAGATCCACAATTAATTGAGTGGATGGAAGGGCTGACTGACATTAATGACTTCTGTAACCAATTTTTAGGCTTTCGCCGTGCAATTGAACCAGAAGCTTGTGCATTAGCGGCGCAAAATGCCACTGTCGAGCAGCGTAAAGAGTTGTCTTCAGTGTTTCAGAAAATGAGCGAGTTGAATTCAGCACCTGAGTTAGACATCGAAGCATGGATTGACATTGATATTCAATTCCATCGGATTATTTTCTTCTCTACGGGTAATGACTTTTACCTGCCTTTTGGCAATATTCTCACCACCATGTTTGAGCACTTTATCGCTTATTCATCTGAAGAAGGTGGCACCTGTTTTAATGAGCATAGGTTGATTTATGAAGCCATTATGATTGGTGATTCAACCAAAGCTCGCGAAACATCTCGTGAGCATTTACAGTCAATCAATCACCGAATTAAAGAGTAAGTTAGCTCGTTAATCGGACATAAAAAAACGCAGACCTAGGTCTGCGTTTTTTGTTGGGTTAGACAACAGGTTATTAGTCTATTGTCTTAATGCCATTATTGGTTTTACTTAGCTTCTGCTTCTTCTGCAGCGGCCGCATCTTCAATGCTGCTATCAACTGCATTAACTAGCAGTAAACCAACCGAGAGGACAATCACACCACATAATACAAATATCATGCGAGACCAGAAAGGATTCGGTAGAAGGAACATTGCCATGACAAAGATACCTGCTACAGCGATTAATGTTCCTAACATGCGACGTTGCTTGTTATCCAGTTGCTTTTGAGCGTTGCCTTCAGAAACCAGTGGTGTAGCAAGGTTTTCAAAGAACTTATCAACATTCTTTTGACGTTCTTCTGTCAAAGGTTTGTAGAATAAAGTTGAAGCGACAAAGAAACCAGCGGTGAAGACCACGTGTGCCATCAGACCAATCGCAACCGTAATTTCAGACCATTCACGTCCAGTTAACGCTTGTTCTAGACCTAAAGCGTTCTCAACCATTTCAGCAGTAATCACAAAGCCAACAATATAAGAAACAAAGCCACCGACCACTAAGGTTCCCCATGCTGCCCAGTCAGGCGTCTTCTTAATGAAGAATCCACAGAATGCTGGAATAGTCATTGGGAAGCCAATTAAGGCACCAACGTACATCATGGTATCGAATAAGCTCAACCCTTTAAGTGAGTTAATAAATAACGATACTAAGATAATGGCAATACCGAAGAAGGTTGAAGTCAGTTTAGACACTAACATCAATTCTTTTTCGCTAGCATGTGGACGAACGACTGGCTCGTAGAAGTTCTTAACGAAAATACCAGAGTTACGGTTCAGACCTGAATCCATAGAAGACATGGTTGCGGCAAACATTGCGGCAATCAATAGTCCAACCATGCCCACAGGCATATATTCTTGTACGAAGTATAGGTATGCAAAATCAGCCGCTTTACTACCCGCCTCAGGGTAAATCGCTGCTAAATCAACACCAGAACCCGCTAAGTACCAGCTAGGTAGGAACCAAATAACAGGGCCAATACTCATTAATACACAGGCCAGTAATGCGGCTTTACGTGCATTCTTTGAATCTTTAGCTGCTAAGTAACGGTAAGAGTTCAACATGTTGTTGGTAATACTGAACTGCTTTAAGAAAATGAATACTGCCCATACTGCGAAGATACTTAAGTAGTTAAGATCGCCACCAGCAATAAATGAATCCGTTGGGAAGTTTTCAATAATGTTAGTGATACCACCGCCGTGTACGTAAGCCATTACCGCACAGGTAATCGTTACAGCCATGATAATAACCATTTGCATAAAGTCAGATGCAATAACCGCCCATGAACCACCGGTAACTGACATAACCAATACAACAAGACCAGTCAAAATAATGGTTGTGGTCATGTCAAAGCCGAAGATACCTGATGCAATAATGGCGAGACCATTTAACCAGATACCCGCAGTGATTACGCTGTTTGGCATACCAGTCCAGGTAAATACTTGCTCATTGGCGTTACCAAAGCGCATACGGATTGCTTCAATTACCGTGACAACACGTAGTTGACGGAATTTAGGCGCGAAGTAGACGTAATTCATTAAATAACCAAAGGCGTTGGCTAAGAAAAGAATGGCGACACTAAAGCCGTCTGTGTATGCCTTACCAGCTGCGCCAGTAAAGGTCCATGCGCTGAATTGGGTCATAAAGGCAGTCGCCCCAACCATCCACCACAACATACTTCCGCCCCCACGGAAATAGTCACTTGTATTACTTGTAAATGTTCGGAACATCCAGCCTATTGCAATTAAGAATAGAAAATAGATGCCTACAATGAGTGTATTTAGCTCCATTTTTATAACCTTTTCTAAGAGTAAATCTATGGGAACCAACATCAGCAATAATGCTGAAAAAAAGCCTTAATTACTCAGTAATCAGACTGACCTTATTAAAAGTGCAAACTTTAAAACTTCAAACATTCTTATTTCATCAACGATTTAGCATCCTGAGTAGTGGATGCATTTGCTAAAGCACATATCGTAGCTGCAATAACCTAAAATCTATTTGTCACACTGACTTATTAAATTGGGTCGCTAACCTCGTTGTTACCTTGACCGCAGTTATTCTTCTTAGGGTGGTAACTTCATTGCGGGTCGAAGACTGCACGCCCCAAATATTCTTAGGTGCTGGCTTTTCGTACTCGCTGTATGAAAACGATAAATGGGAGTGTATTAACCTTTGCCTCTTAGACAAAGTCGATACAGTGAAACCATTTCCCAATAAATCAATAAAATGATACTAACATAATACAATATCAATTGTGAGACGCACATCAAATTTCGTTATAGAAATTATTGCCAATAATTAATTGTATTTTTAAGTTGTTGTTTTTGTTGTGGTATATTTATTTGGTTACATAAAGATAGTAATTTTACATGACCTGTATCACTGAATAATTTTTGTCTTATGCTATATTTGTATTACTTAATAGCTGGAGGAAGTAAATGAAAGTCCCAAAATCTTTGTGCGCAGCCGCTTTAATGAGTGTATTTGTAACGAGTCCTGTATTGGCGGCAAATTTTGTTTTTTTAGATGAAGCCACATTGGCAGCTAATCGTGCTTTGTTACATTCAGAAAATGCACCTAAATCAATGCAGCGCAGTTACCAGCAACTACTTGAAGAAGCAGATATCGGCAAAAAGGCAGGTATTTTCAGTGTAGCCCATAAAGGCTTCACACCTCCTAGTGGCGATAAAAATGATTATATGAGCATTAGTCCTTATTGGTGGCCAGATGAATCTAAAGCTGACGGCCTACCTTGGATACGCTTTGATGGGAAAACTAATCCAGCGTCTAAATCTGATGAAACGGACTCAGTAAGAATTGGCACTTTTACTCGTACAGTGCGGGCATTAGCATTAGGTTATTACTTTAGTGAAGATGAAGCCTACGCTAATAAAGCGATTGAATTAGTTCGTGCTTGGTATATAGATGAAGACACACGCATGAATCCCAATGTGAATTTTGGTCAAGGTGTACCAGGTGTGGCAGAAGGACGTCGCAGTGGTTTGATCGATACTCGTACTTTGGTTGAACGTAATTTAGATGCGATAGCTATTTTATCTCAGTCACCCTCGTGGACAGATAAAGACGAGCAGGGGATAGAGCAATGGTACAGCGATTACCTTGATTGGTTAATAGAAGACGATTTAAGTGGTGGCCCTAAAGGCGAGGCTTACGCACCTAATAACCACGGCACTTGGTATGATTATCAAATGGCTGGCATTGCATACTTCTTAGGTAATACACATTTAACTAAGCAAATGGTTCAAAAAGGTAAAGTTCGTGTTGATACCCAGTTTGCTGAAGATGGCTCGCAGCCACATGAAGCGCAAAGAACTCGTTCTTATCATTACCATTACTTCAGCTTAGATCCGTTAGTAGGCATTGCTCAACTTGGTGATAAGGTTGATGTTGACTTGTGGCACTATGAAAATGATCAAGGCGTGTCTTTATCGAAAGGCATCGAGTTTATGGTGAATTACAATGATCCTAAAGCCAGTTGGCCTTTTCCTGAAAAAGACAGCCGCAGAATTGCCCGTATGTCACCTATTTACCTAAAAGCAGGTCAAGCGTTGAATAACGAGCAATGGATTAACTTGGCGAAAGACACTGACTTTAGTAATTACAGCGTGAGTAAAAACTTAGCTGAGGTATGGGCACAGCGTGAGATTGAACTGCTGTATCGTTCAAACTAACTGATTCTGACTGCTTAAAATGAAAAGCGAATACTGATATAGGTATTCGCTTTTTAGTTTCAGGGGCTTTTTATTACAAGAATTGATCGCACAGAATTGATTATAAAGAATTGAACATCCAGTCATGACTTATTGTGGGCTCATAAAACAAAGTCGTGGTGCTTAGTTCACACCTGATTTAGACCGTAAACTTCCTTTCTGTATTTCCAAACTCCGTTTGGATAAAGGTCGTGGGTTTTCCACCCACACCCGACCAAGAGGGTATCAACAGCAATACCCTCTTGGATCACCCTGCCGCCCCTAACGAAAAATGCTGAAAAACGCATGTTTTCAACGGGGATTGATCCAGCTTTAGACTTCGTTTTATTACTGCTTCGGCCTTATTCGAAAATGCTAACGCTTCCGATGGTGCATCCCTGCACCGCGAAAGCTAGCCTGACGTCCTGTCAGGCTCACGCTATTTTCTTCAACGTCCTCAATTCAAATTGAATCTTCTAGTTAATTAGAACTAGATCTTTTGAGTTCTTTAATTTGACACAAATACAGTAAATTCGAAGAGATAATAATCCCAGTGTAGATGCAGCAGCGAGCTTCCAAAACATGGATGTTTTGGCAGAGCTTACATGGACGTACTTGTAGCGTCTAGCAGCTGTATCTGCACATAAGCCTGCGGCAGGCAATGGATTAGATTGAAGTAGTGATATAAGAAAACCTTGCCAATAAAAACTACGAAAAAACATTACATTATGATGTGTTAATCAATTTAGGTATAAAGTTTACTCTGACCCAACTAATTATAAGTGACTGCTGCTGACTACTTCAGATAAGGCATCAATTTCAATGCTCACTTTGCAAACATTTGTGCTCGTTTATCCAATACCACTCTGGTAGAGTGCTTATAAATCAATAGCTTTACTTTAGTAAGGCTTAAATAATAGGTTTATTAAATGTGCATGCGCGTTTGCCAAATAAACGCGCATGCGCGCTATACAAATGTTAGGCATATGAGTTTTTTCATCAAAAGGAGTTACTAATGGAACCAATAATACTGATTGTCATTTTCTTTGTGCTTAGCTTATCTGCTGCATTCATTCTATTTAAATGGCTAGATAACTCTGCTGTTGTTAATACACCATTTGGTAAATTTGGCGGGGCTATCGCAGGATTTATTGGAGTATATTTATTGTTGCACAATAGTTATTCTGAGTTAAATGAAAATTCATCCACCAAGAGTTTAGATTTACCTAATAGCTATAACCAATATATTTCAGATAAATGGAAGTTTGGGTTTGGATACTCAAAAGGAAATCAATTTTCTGAGTGGCGTAAAAGAGAGATTGTAGGTTCTGTAGGTTTTGGACCCGAAGGAAATATTAGCTTTAGCGTTGAAGAGTTAGATGGGAATGAATTACAAAATTTAAACAAGTCTCAAGCTATTGTAAGTATTATTGATAAACAACTTGACCTAATAAAAAACATCCATAGAGAGCATGAAGTGCTTAGCATGGAAGACTATTCTATTGGGGGAGTATCTGGGAAAGTCATTAAACTGAAAGGTAAACTTAGAGGGAAAGACATATTAACAACCTTAATCATTATTCCTCATTTCGAATTGAATAACTTATACTTCTTTGATTTAACGACTACAGAGCAATCACACGATACACATTTAACTGAGTTTAACAAAGTTATTTCAACGGTAAAATACATGTAGCTAATGCAGCATTATGCCTAACAAGTCAATTAAGCAGGACTAAAAAATAGTTGGCTTTTGCTCCTGCGTCGCTTATTTTAGCCAACAATTTTTAGCCTCTTATTGAGGCGTTAAGAGTCAATTAGGAATTCAATGAATACTATAAACCCAACAGATTTATTTTTAAACGTATTACCTTCAATCTTGGGTGTTGCTGTTTTCATTATATTCATGGAATTCATAAAAATTAAGATTGAAAGAAAAATTAAAGAGAAGAGAGGTGAGACTACCAATGAGCGTATTTCTCGACTTTCTAAATCTCTTAAAGAATCAATTGATCTAACTAATGAAATAGAGTCAGAAATAAAACAGAGGCATGAACTAGCATCAAAGTTACAAGCCGATGTAGAGCGTTTTGAGCACCTTGCAAAATTAAAAGAATCAGAGATAGAAGCTGTTGCTCAAACTCTACGAGGAGAACTAAAAAGTGAAGGCACAAAGTCATTTTGGAAGTCCATATTAGTGAGTATGTTCTTCTTTATTGCAGGTGTTGTGGTTACTATATTAGCCGCTTAGTAAGGTAACTAAATGAAACTAAAACAGTGGGTTACGTTTCGATTTACTCCAAATTTTAATCCACTATTTTAGTCCGCTTATTGCGGAGTTATACATCAGGACACAATATGATCGAATTCAAAAAAATGGTTGATTGGTTAAAGTTATCACCCAAACAAGCATTTATCATTTTTACAATTTGTTCGATCTTACTTTTTGACGATGGAACTATTGTTGTTAAGTTAGGTTTAGAAAAACCAAAAGAGCTTTTGCAACCTTATCTTGGATTGATGTGGCTACTTACATTGGCATTATTGTTATCTGAGCTTATTATTCCTCTATATAAAAAAATCACGAAAAAATACAGCCAAAAAAAGTATCTAAAACATTGTAGAACACATCTTCATAATTTAACCGTGCCTGAAAAAGAGGTGCTATCAGAGTTTATTAGCAATAATACAAAATCAATTGAAGCCTCTCTCTCTGATGGTGTAATACAAGAGTTAGCTACAAATAACATTATTCGGCTAGCTGCAACAGTTTCTGTGCATGGAGATTTCTTTGCTTACAATATACAGCCGTGGGCTTGGAAGTATCTGCATAAAAACCCAGAACTATTGAAGTAGATGTATAACAAAAACTTCCAGTTCGTTCCGGGGCTTCGCCCCTCCACCCGACCGCCTTCGGCGGCGGCTGAAGTTGGCGTTAGATTTCAAAATTACAGTAATCCCATGGAGTCGGGTATATATGAAAATTGGAGTTATCTTTTTCTCAAAAACAGATGTGACAGGAGCATTAGCTACATCTTTGATAAATGGCCTTAGTGCTTTTGGCCAAGCCACGATTATTAAACATCAAATTAAAGGTGGTGAAATTGTCGAGGGGCGATTTACAAACTTAGAGATCATCAAAAAACTATCTTCATGTGATGCAATTATTTTTGGAACTCCAACATATATGGGCGGTGTTTCGGCGCAATTTAAAGCTTTTGCTGATGCCACAAGTGAGCTTTGGTGCGAACAAGAGTGGTCGGGGAAACTTGCAGCGGGCTTTACTAGTGGTAGTGCAATGAATGGAGATCAAACAGGAACTCTTCAATACCTTGTAACCCTGTCAAATCAGCATGGTATGTTATGGGTTGGCCTAGATTCAGCGCAAGGATATAAAGATCATGGCATTAACCGTTTGGGTTGCCAGCTCGGAGTTGTCGCGCACTCACCAGATGGTAACGTTAATAAAACCGACCTTGAAACTGCTTATTATCTCGGTAATCGAGTTTTTGAACAGGTCCTACGTATGAATCCAAAATCTAACAAATCAAGCCAGCAGGACGCAGCAAGCTGCGTCTCTGCTTGAGGCGTTATAACTCACTATGAAATTACACATAACTTTATTTATTTTAGCAACATTGGGATGTTCTTTTGGTTCATACATTTTTGGATATAAAGTGGGTGCCGAAGACGGGGCTAAGTATACAGTTCAGACGTTTGCCAGTGACTCAATATCTCAAATGAATAAACACACACTAATTTTGGAAGCTTTTAAGCAGGATCGGTTGGACTTAGCTAGGGAAGGTGTTGAGTTACTTGTCAAAAATGATAATGAACACAGGAAAAACATCGAGTCAATCGTAGCTAAGGAGTCATTTGACTTTTGCAAGTTATAACAAGCTGCTAAATCCAGATTCCCCAAGGCTGTCATGCAATTTGCTGAGCAAATCGCCCGCCAGCACATGGTTCACTTATTAGCAGGGCGTTACCGAATATCCGCTTGTCATATTTTCACTATTGAGATTCATCACTTTAAGAGCTTTGACTCAATCCAATTTCTGTCCAAAAATATGTTTGAAAATGATCAAATTTTAATATGGTCGTTCACTTCTCTGGCGTATTTTTAGCTATTTCTTCTGGCTTAATCGATAGAGTCGGGCAAAGCTGTCGCGACTGCCTCGAGATAACCTTTTTTGTTGCGCCAACAATAATTCTGCCGCCCCGAGCGCATCGACTAATGCGTTATGACTATTATATTCTGGCAAGCCATAACGTTTGCGGGTGCCTGCTAATGTAAGATCAACATCTGAGTAATGATCGATTGCAGTAGCAAAATGCTTCTCCAAGCATAAGGTATCGAGCCAAAGTAAAGGCAGCGTAGGCAGTTGCCAATACTTTTTGGCGTAGTAGTTAATAAACCCCGATTCAATCACTGAACCGTGAGCCACTAATACCCTGTCGCCCAATTGAGTGAAAAAGTAGTTCATTGCCTCATGCAGTGAAATGCCGTTATCTAACATTTGTGGAGTGATGTGATTGATGACTGCAGATTCAGGTTTTACTTTGTCACAGTTCTTAATATAAAGGTGTTGGCAGTTGGTTAAGTCAATCTGTTGGTTGTTAATCACTACCCACCCCATACTGAGAATGTCATCATCAACAGGATCGAAGCCCGTGGTTTCGATGTCGAGTACCACGTAGGTTAAGTCTTTGCATAACGCCTTAAGTTCTGGCAGCTCTGCTTTGGTCGGCTTAAGCAGATTTTGCATTGAGCTGTCTTTAATAAGAAAGCTTTCACGTTGCCTTTTTAAAACCGACAGAGGATGGAAATAGTCTAAAAGAGCCATTAGATATTTCCAAAGCGCAGTTTAGCGGCATCTTGTTGATCGGCAATGATCCGAAAGGCGTCTTTTAAATGTTTACGCTCGAAGCTACCAAAAGTATCTGGATTAATATGGTTATTAGGAACTTTGCCTTCCTTTAATGCCGTTAGTTGATGACTGTATCTGAATGACAAAATAAAGCGGTATGCGCCCATAATATTTTTAAAGGCATCATCACTTAATACTCCCGCATCATTAGCCGCTTGAAAACGAGCCTCTGTTTGCAGTGCATCACTGCCAACAGCTAAGGCATAAATCCTTGCTAGATCGATAATTAAGTTAATCGCATATTTTTTGATATTCAGTGTCTTATTATTCTCACCACTTTTTTCTAGCACTAATGAATTAAAGATACCGAGGGGTGGACTGGTATTTGTCGCGTCTTTGACTAAGATCCCCAAGAATTCTGCATTTGCACGTATATGGTTATGCATAGACTCATGTAATTCATGTTCAAACTGCTGATTACCAAATGCAGTTCTAATCTCTAAAAATACACTGATATTGAGTAGGCGTTCGTATTCAGGGTTAGCGACCCACTTTTTATAATATTGCTTCCACATTGATAATGGTTGGCACCACTTTTCAGTGGTTGGCATATAAAAGCCCGTGCAAAGTGGGTAATCACAACGATTAAGCCCTTGAGTGACAAATTCGGCTAAATGTTTGAAGTAAATCCGATCATTGGCAGTAGCGTTATCGGCTAACACGATTGCACTATCTTGATCCGTTAAGCAATGTACTTCGTTGCGGGCATGGGAACCTGCGACAATCCAGGCAAATTCGCAGGGCGGCTGACCTAGTTGATCAATCATGATATTGATTAATCGTCGAGTGTAAGCATCGAAAATCATCGCCATTACTTTGCCGATGGTTTCAGGTACCACTTTGCCTTCTACTAAGGCTTCGAAAATGGCTTGGCGCTCAGGGTTTAATTCAGCAAGTTCTTTGACACTGACAGCATACTTAATTTTCTCAATGAGAAAAATGGCCTGCATTCGGTGATTTTGCACTAAGTGTGTCGTAGTTAATAACCCGACGACTTTGTTGTCTTCGACGACAGGAAGATTACGCACGTTGTATTGCATCATCAGTGAGGCAGCTTGCAGAACAAGATCATCGGGCGCGACAGTGAGCGGATTCGATGTCATCACATCTTTAATTGGGTTATCAATTGGGTAGCCTTCCACAATGACGCGTTTGGTCATATCACGGTCGGTAATCAAGCCGACAATTTTGTCATTTTCGTAAATGACAGCGCAGGAGGTACGTTTAATCATGCGCATTTCATGGGCGACAGCTTGAATGCTCATATCGGCGGTGACCACAGCAATACGACCACTGGCGACATCTTTTACCTTGCGAATGAACAAGCCTTTTTCTTTATTTGACCAGACAACATCTAATGCTGAGTTCAAACGTACTTGTGCTTGTGATGCAAAATGTTCTGCGTATTCAGGTGTCTTAGTAAACAAGCTTTGCAGTGCTGAATGAGGGATCAGGTACAGTAAGCAGGGCTCAATGGCGATAGCTTGATAACCTTGATCGTCATCAACATCAGAATCTAAAAAGGTGAAGCCAAATAAGTCTTCGGATTCTAGACGGGCGCGTAACACACCACTTTTTTTACGTTGCTCCATCGCGCCTGACCGCACAATATACAAATGCTTTTCTTGATTATCTGAAGATAAATCAACAACTTCACCTTGAGAAACATAAATGATTTTAACCACTTCAGCAAGGTCGCGAACTACGGCTTTAGGCAGTTTATCAAATGGATCGATTTGTCCAATAAATTGGATGACATTAGGAAGTAAAGATTCGTCCATTTTTATACCTTAAATAATGAATAACTCATGATCTTACATAGCTTAAACTCAATTTTATCAAGCTGCATGAAAATTTATGCAGCCTGGACAGTTACGATCATGCCTAGCTATGGAGTATGAGTGACCTTAAGTTCGGTAAAGCCGACTTCAAATATTTGTCCAACATAGTTCGACGACGTCACTATTTGAGGGTATATGCCAGCTTTAAAGTAATATTCTTCACCAAGCCAAGCGGTATCTAAGGTGTATTCTTGGCCATTATTTGCGATCACTGGTTCGCCCCATTTTAACGTTTTTTGAGTTGTAGCGCCTGCAATTGTAGTTGAAAGCGTTACGCCATCAGTATCAAGATGAATCGAGTATTGCCAATCTTCGTACGCTGGCGCTGTGCCTAGTTCGATACTGAAAGGCTGACAAGTATCACAAGTCTCATTATTAGGATTGAACGTGTCATTTAATATGACTCTGACAGGCTTATCCTCGCCCTCCCATAATACTTTTACCAATGCTTGCTTGATATCTTTGCCATGTACTTGGCCAACAATCACTTTTGGTGTCGTCGATGAGATTTGTGGATATTGAATGATGTTCAGCGATGCCATTAATTGATGCTCACCACTAATAGACCAATTTTGATTGCTTGTAGAGCATGCACTTTCAGTATCGTATCGATATAGCTCACGTAATTCAGAACGCACATACTGGGTATTGGGTGTCGTCGCGCCATCTATGCCTAAATCAAGGTTAAACACCATTTGCTGTGGATTGGTTTCAGTCCAGAAATAAGCGATGTCTGTGTCATTTGAGAAGGTTTGATTATTACTGCATGTCCCAGGTTTTAGTTCTGCAGCACTCGCTCCGCCTGAACCATAAAAGCTGTCTTTGCTCTCAGGAATAGTCAATTTCCACTGCTCAATTGTCCAATTGCAGGTTTCGCACGGAGGCACTTCTGGAGGCACTTCAGGTGGCGTTTCAGGTGGCGTTTCAGGTGAATCAGAAGAACCTGAACAACCTAAAAGAAGTATAAGTAATACATTAGAGATAAATATTCGCATTAACATAACGATAACCTTCCTTATTTGTAAGACAATATATCTTACTTTTTCAAACGAATTTGTGGGAGAAATTTTTAATATTCTACTCAATTAGTAATCAGATAATGAGACCATTGTTAATTTTTGTGATTAAAGTTTACCCTGAAAGTCTCATTGTTAAAGGTTTTTTTGCTTTGGTTGCAAAGAATAATCAATTATATACTCCTAATTAGTTAGTTTATGAACAATCTCACAGTTTTTCCTACCAAAAGATTAATAATACAAATAAGCTTGTGTTAAATAATACAAATAGGAAAGGGGAAAGTATGAAAAAGCGTATTATCGCTTCAGCTATTTCTTTGGTATTGCTGGCAGGTTGTGCAGCTACCGAGCCTGCGGTTGATGTTGTGGGGACAGCAACAATCACAGGACCAATGGTTGAGCAAAATAATAAAAGTGCTATTGCTGCGTCATCTTTGCAAAGTGCTGATGCTGCAGCATTAAAAGATAAATTACTCACACTCCAAGATGGCGAAACGCTCGTTATCGATGCTGGAAAATATGCCAACCTTGGCAAGTTCGATATCAAAGCAAATAACGTCACGATTAAAGCTGCGAACCCTGGGGAAGTTTGGTTTACCGGTTTAGTACAGTTTAATCTTCGTGGTGACAATATTACCTTAGACGGTGTGGTATTTACCGATGGAGGCCCAGCAGAAAGAATGGGCGGTGTGGTCTTCCGTGGTGATAATAATACGCTAACTAATTCTACTTTCTACTTCTTCAATGATGACTACCTTTATCAGCCTGACGACAGACGCGCTGAATACCCTAAATATTTGTGGATTTCCTTATACGGTAAACACAACAGCCTAATCAACAATACTTTTGAAGGTAAGCATAAACGCGGCACCTTGATTGGTGTACAAAAGAAAAAAGGCGACACCACCGCTGATCATCACACCATCAAAGGTAATCTTTTTTATAACCAACAGCACAACCAGTTTAATGAGTTCGATAATCCAGATGCTGTACGTTATAACTCAAATAGCTGGGAAGCCATTCGTTTAGGTGACTCTAAGAGCTCAATTTACGCTTCAAAAACCTTAATCGAAGGTAATTTATTTTTGAAGTGTGATGGTGAGACTGAATTAGTTTCATTGAAATCAGGCGGTAACACGCTTAGAGGCAATACTTTTGTTGATAATGCTTCGATGATTTCACTGCGTCACGGTACCGACAATGTAGTAGAAGACAATGTCATTTTAGGTAACAACAAAAAGCAATCTGGTGGTATTCGTTTCTATGATGCTGGTCATACGATTCGCAATAACTACATTGAGCGAGTAATGGGCACTGGTGATGTGCGTGGCGGTATCGCTGTGAACACTGGTATCACTGATGTTGCTGCAGGTGAAACCTTAAATAATGATGTGAAAGGTAAAGAGCTCAATAAACAGGCGACACCTTATAAAGTTAAAATTGAAAACAACACCATTATCGACTCTCGCCAAAACTTCCTTTATTCCACCAAAACTCACCGCGTCAGCCTTTATGACAATGCCAAAGTGAGCACCATTTTTGCGGGTACAGATCTGAGCTTTAAGAACAACCTGTCTTATGCACAAGGTTCAAGAACTTTGGCTCTCACGGGTAATGAAAGCGTTGCACCTTTGGTGAACCCAACTTACGAAAATGATTTGTACTACGGCCCAGTGGCGGGCATCGAACTGCCATGGGACGGGGTTATTTACCGTAATCCTCAACTACAGCGCGCTGAAAATGGTTTGCTTGAAGCGACTAATTTCGATGGTGGTGCTAAAGGATTGAAAGTACTAACGACTCAAGATACGGGTGCGAGCTATCGCATCAAATAATAAAAAGATGAACGTTAAACTCATTAATGGGGCAGTAAAATGAGAATTAAAAAAATATCGGCTTTAGTGGCCATTGCTTTATCGACAAGTTTAGTAGCAGGTTGTGACTTTTATGATGAACCTCCAGGGGATGGTGGAACAGATCCAGGGCAACCACCCGTTGAAACACCTGATGTAGCCGATGTGGTTGCTTCAAGTTCAGCTGAGTTATTGTCAGCAATTGATACCGCAGAAGCGGGTACTGTTATCGGCTTGAATATCGATGGTAGCTTTGAAAATGTTGGCACTATTGTTATTAATAAAGCCATTACCCTAATTACCTCTGATGCCGATGGCGCAATTGATGATCCTGTAGAAAATGAGCAGGCGATTTTATCTGGCGCGGTTTGTATTGATATTCCTACTGAAGCTGCAGAAATTCTTCGTGGTGGTGAGCAAGCGCGTATTTCAAACTTGGCGTTTGAAAACATCGTCATGGATAGCTGTGGCTTAGGTGAAAGCACCTCTAATTCAATTATTAATATCGGTAAAGTCGGTAAAGATAAAACAGCGGTTATTTTAGATAACCTGTCTTTTGATGGCACTGGCTTCGAAGAGTCTACCAGTGATAGTGCTGCTTGGGTTTATTCTCGTGGTTTAGTGAATATTTCAGACAGTGTATTTACCAATAAATCGACAGATGCACAAAGTATGATTTACCTGAACTGTGGTAGTTCAGCATCTCGAGGCGGTAGTTACGCCAATGATCTTGGCTCTATCATGGCTGGCAATATCTTTGCACTGGCTGAAATCAATGCAAATGATGCGACTAAAGCGGCCACAATCGGTGTGCCTAGCAACTTAGGTCAAGAAAATAAGAATTGTGCTGCGACCTTTACAGGCAATACATTCGAAAAATTTGGCTTTTTAATCAGCGAGACTAGCGATCAATCAACTGCACTTTATGATGTATTTGGTGATACCACTGAATCTGACAATACCTTAACTGATGGTGATACCGACCCAGGTGTTCCACCAGAAGCGCCTGATGTGGTGACAACGGTTGCTGAGTTACATGCAGCAATTGATGCGGCAAGTTCAGGCACTGTGATTAGTTTAGATGTTGCTGGTAACTTTGCTGATGCCGGAACCTTAATTATCAATCAAGCTATTACCTTACAATCAACTGATTCAGAAGGCGTTGTGACTGAGACAGAGCAAGCTATTTTCTCTGGCGCAGTTTGTATCGATATTCCAACAGAAGCAGCTGAAATTTTACGTAACGGTAATCAAGCAAAGATTTCTAACATCGGCTTTGAAAATATCGTGATGAATGACTGTGGTTCGGGTGAAAGCACCTCAACTTCTATTATTAACATCGGTAAAGTGGGTAAAGATAAAACAGCAGTTGCGCTTGAAAACTTAACCTTTGACGGTAGCGGGTTCGAAGAATCAACGGGTGAGAGTGATGCTTGGGTTTACTCTCGTGGTTTAGTCGATATTTCTGACTCTGAATTTGTCAATAAATCAGCCGATGCGCAAAATATTGTATATCTAAACTGCGGAAGCTCTGCTTCTCGTGGTGGCTCAAACAGTGACCCACGTGGTTCAATCATTTCAGGTAGCACTTTTGGTTTGGGCGCTGATAACACTTCAGGTATGACAATCGCTGCAACCATTGGTGTGCCAAGTAACTTAGGCCAAGAAGATAAAAACTGTGGCGCTGAGTTCACTGACAATACCTTTGATAAATTCAATGCGTTAATCAGCGAAAACAACGATATTGGCACAGCACTTTACGATGTCTTTGGTGATACGACTGAAACCAATAACACGGTAACAGGTGGCGGCACAGATCCTGAGCCGACTTACCCTGAAAATGTTGATGAAGTTAATGTGGCAATTCAAGCTGCAACAGCGGGTAGCACCATTACTTTAGGCGCAAGCTTTGAATATTCAACAGGTGTGATTACCATCGATAGAGCCATCACGTTAACAGGTCAAACTGGCGCGGCTATTTCTGGTAGTGCTTGTATTGATGTGGTTGATGGTGCGGCGGGTGCACAAATCACAAACATCACGTTTAATAATGACGCCATAGCTAAATGTGGCGCGACCGATGATGCCAAAGAAGCAGTCATTAATATTCAAAAAGTCGGTGAGGATGGTATGCCAATCATCTTGGATAACCTTTCATTCGACGCTTCAAATATCACTGAACAAGATCAAATCGAAAACAAAGGCGCTTGGATCCGTTCATACGGTTTCATCAACCTAACGGGTAGTGAGTTCCTTACTCAAAGCCGTAACTTACAAAACGACATGGTGAAACTGACGTGTAGTTCTAGTAAGGGTCGCATGGGATCGCTGATTGATGGCAACACCTTCAGCATCATTGGTGATGGTAATAAAGAAACGGCCGCAGTTAAAATCGGGGATTCAAGTAGCGGTGTCATTAAAGACGCTGACAACGAAAATACTTGTGCTGTCACTGTGAGCAACAACACCTTCACTGATTACACCCTAGAAGCGGTTAATGATGTGGGCGAAGGTGTGCGTGATGCTGCTATTTTCGCTCGTTTACCAGCTGAAAGTACCAATGTATTTACTGGTAACACTCACAACTAATTACGCCTTGAATTGTAATTTATTCGATATTGATAAGGCATGTGCGATGCACATGCCGGGTATTTAACTACCTACAGGAAGATATTTTAAGATGAAAAAATCAATTTTAGCCTTGGGCTTATTAAGTATGGTGAGTGGTTCAGCACTAGCGAACAGCACCATTACAATGAAGTGGGAACATAAAGTATTAGATGGCCGTACAGATCGTCCTAAACTCGAGTTTAGCCACAGAATGGATAACGGTTTTAACTTCGGCTTTGAACAAGTATGGCAATATGACCGCAGTAAAACTGAGCTTGAAACAGGTTATGCACCTGATCAATATGAATTTACTGTTAAAACGGGTTATCGTCATCGTTGGGGCGATAAGAATGAACACGAAGTTGGTCCATTATTGGATTACCAAATCAAAGAAAACGCTAAAAAGCTTCGTCTTGGCGCTTTTTATGGCTACCGCATAACCAAAGATTTTCAAATGAAATTCCGTGCCCGCTACTCAGAGGATTTAGATCGTTTGAGCCTAAGTAGCGGTGTTTATGATGATGCTGTGGGTAAAGAAATGCGTTATGACCTGTGGTTAACGTATACGTGGAATGACTTTAGATTTGTTTATGATGCGATTTACAAAGACAAACTGGATGACAACGTATTTGATAACAACAAAGGCACGGTATGGGAGCATGAATTTAGCGCGGAATACCGTCTGCCAAATGCTCGTGCTCATGCATTCTATGGCAAGTATAAAATTAAGTCTGAACTCCTTAAATCCAGCCATTTAGGCAGTGATTATGAGTGGTATGGTGAACGTGATAATGCCATTGAGTTTGGTTATAAGTTCCGCTTCTAGTTAATGAGAAATTAGCCGTAAATGATAAACCGGTGATGCGTTGGCATTGTCGGTTTTTTTGTTTTTAGTCGTTGTTATTGTTTTGAGGCAACTTTTTAATTTTCAGTTTTCACTTAACGCTAGCGAATATTAATTCTGCAGTGAGTAATTGGGATAAGGGCAGAGAAATTGAAGCTTTTATCTATCACAAAATAAGGAATCAGATTTCTTGGTATTAAAGGTAAAATCACCATGATTCTATAGTGATAATTTGCTATGTTTTAGAAGCTATTTATAAACTGATTAAAATGACATGTTTTCTAACGATTGATCTAGGTTATTCATGTGCTTAAGAATAGCTTCCTGATAATATGCATAAATAAACCAGAATTAAACTATGTAGCGCCTCTCCTTTTTCTTTTGAACATCGACGCTATTGAGTAAACCATAGGGATTTCAATGAAATCGACCGAGCCAGATTTACATCTAAAATCGCTTATTCAACGAAAGTACAATCGAGCTGTTTTTTATACCTATATTGGCGTTATTGTTATGGCGCTATTATCGGCTTGGATGCTATTTGAACGTCAAAAAACGCAATTAATTAAAGAGCGTGAAGAGCAAGTCTTACGTCATGTACTGCAAATTGATTTACTGCTTGAGTCCAGTATTCGCGCGGTTAAAAGTTTACGTAATGTGGCGGTTGATAACTTACGCCTGGGCGAATTAGTGCGTAAAGATCGTTTGCCTCAGTATGAAAAGTTCAATGAAGATGGCCAGTTCTTCACCTTAGAACCTAGCTATGCCATTAGCGGTGAACCTTTTACCAATATGGGGCGGATCACTGGTATGGGCTCATTAGATGGCCGCAGTGATACCTTCTATCAAGAATTAGAAATGCTGTTTGAACTGTCATTGTCTTTCCCTGTTGCTAAAGAAGCAGCGCCAAAAGCATCATCAATTTACTACATCTCTAAACAACGGATAATGTCTTCATTTCCGTGGTCGACCAATGAGACCCGATTTAGAGAAGAACTGTTAAACAAGAAACAATTCCAACTTGCAACGCCCGCAATGAACCCACAGCGCAGCGTATTCTGGCGCGAAGCGTATGTTGATTTAGCCGATCAAGGACTGTTAACTACATTAGGGTTACCGGTTTATCTTGAAGATGATTTTATCGGTTCAATCAACCTAGATATGACACTGGCATCGCTTGCTAAGCAAATGCGCATGTATTTTAAAATGCCGGGCACGGTGATATTGCTGGATCAATACAACAATATCCTTTCTCACAGTGACTTCGACGCCAATGATATGAACCGTGTTTATCACATTAGTCAGCGGATCCCGTCAGAGTTACACTCGCTACCTGAGTCTGAGCTATTCGATGCCCACGATGGCATATTACGTAATGGTTATTACATCCATTCAGTTGCATTGCAAAATCCACCTTGGCGTTTATTGTATTTACAAGATGAAGATGTGTTATTCCAAGATGCGTGGGATAAGTTAAAGCTGACGTTTTTATTAGTTGTTTTAGCGTTATCAGTGTTGGTGACGATAGTGCATTGGCAGACTCGTCGCTCATTCGTTAATCCAGCATCTCGCCTGCTGACCCATTTAGAAGAGTGTTCCCGTGAGCCGATTGCTGCGCCAAAGAAAATTACCGAAGGTTGGGAGCCGTGGTTTTTACTGGTCAGCCGCATTTTTGAAGAAAACAAACAATATACCCGCCACTTAGCTGAGCAGAATAAGCGCCTTGATAATCTCGTTGCGCGGCGTACTCAACGACTGCGTGATACCACAGAGCGTCGAGAACGTGAATTTGCATTACTGCGTTCTTTGATTGACTCAATTCCCGAGGCGATTGTTTATAAAGATAAAGAGGGTAAGTATTTAGGCTGTAATAAGTCAGCTGAATACATGCTTGGCTGTAAAGAAAATGAACTAGTAGGCCAACTATCACTTGATGCAACTCATGATCAAGGCGCACGTATTCGTGAAGAAGATCAGAAAGTCTTAAGTGATCGCTCGTTGCTGCGTTATCAAGAAAAAGTCGATATCGGCGGCAAGACAGTATTACTCGATACCTTAAAGTTACCTTTCTACAATCGTCGTGGCGAGCTATTAGGGCTTATTTCGGTTTGGCGTGATGTGACCCGTGAGTATGAGTCCGCTGAGCAGTTACGCTTATCTGAAGAGCGTTATCATCTTGCGATGGATGCGGTAGAAGATGGCTTATGGGATTGGTATTTAGATTCAGAGCAGCTGATTTGTAACCCTGCTTTCTATTCAATGCTGGGTTATAAGCCAAATGAATTCCCTGCGCTTATTTCATCAACGGATGCGTTAATTCATCCAGATGATCGCATGCGTGTTGAAGAATACCGCAGTGGCTATGCCAAAAAACCTGAAGGCACCTACGAGATTGAGTATCGGATGCGAGCGAAATCCGGTGAGTACCATTGGGTATTATCACGTGGTCGTGCGGTAGAGTTTGCCGATGACGGTCAATCAAAACGTATGTTGGGTACCCACAAAGATATTACTCGTCAAAAAAGTAATGAGGTGGCCTTGCTTGAAGCGAAGCAAGACGCTGAACTTGCCAATATGTATAAGAGTGAATTCCTGGCTAATATGAGTCATGAAATCCGCACCCCAATGAACGCGATTATCGGTATGTTGCAGCTAGCGCAGCGTACTCAGCTAACACCGCAGCAGCAAGATTACCTTAACAAGGCAGGTTTCTCGGCTCAGTCTTTACTGCGGATCATCAATGACATTTTGGATTTCTCCAAGATTGAAGCGGGTAAACTAGAGTTAGAGCGAGTGTCATTCCCGCTTGATAAGGTGCTTGACCACGTCATTGATATGAACGCTCAAAAAGCACAAGAGAAAGGGGTAGAGTTATTACTGTATGCCCCAGTGACCGCAGGCTTAATTCTTAGTGGCGATCCGCTGCGTTTAGGCCAAGTATTGGTTAACTTATTATCTAACGCAGTCAAGTTTACCCAAAATGGCGAAATTGAACTGGGCTGTGAAGATGTCGGTGAGCGCGATCACCGTATCAACCTTAAATTCTGGGTACGTGATACCGGGATTGGTATTAGCAAAGAGCAACAAGCTAAGTTGTTTGATGCCTTCTCACAAGCCGACGGCTCTACAACTCGTAAATACGGTGGTACAGGCTTAGGCTTATCGATCAGTAAGCACTTAGTGTCGCTGATGGGCGGTACGATGGAAGTGTCATCAGAGCCAAATCAAGGCAGCACCTTTAGTTTCAATATTAGCTTTGAAATAGCCGAAGAGAATGTGGTTGCGCCGTTAGTGGTGCCTGAGCAGTTGAATAACTTAACCACCTTAGTGGTTGATGATAACCCAAGTGCATTACAAATATACTCAACCGTTATGGATGACTTTAGCTTTGATGTTAAAACAGCACAAAGCGGCGCTGAAGCCATTGATGTGCTAACCCATAGCTCAGTGGATTTGCTGCTGCTAGATTGGATGATGCCTGAAATGGGCGGCGCTGATGTTATTGATATTATCGATGAGATGGTGGCAGATGGTCGCCTTAAAAAACGTCCCGTCATCATCTTAATGACGGCTTATTCAGCCGAGCCATTAGAAGCTGAATTTGATGAAAGCCGTGTGTTTGCCGTGTTACAAAAGCCATTTAAAGCCTCGGCATTATTTGACGAAATCATCGGTGCATTTGCCGCTGAACCTAAACTCAATGTGGCGCCAGTAGTCGAAGAAGATCCTGAGCAAACTAAAGAAGCCGGTTTAGTACTGTTGGTTGAAGATAACTTTATTAATCAGCAAGTCGCCACAGAGTTATTGAAAAGTGCTGGCTATGAAGTAGTGGTGGCCGATAATGGTCAAATCGCGCTAGATATAATTGATAGTAAGCCATTTGATGCGGTATTGATGGATATTCAAATGCCAGTGATGGATGGTCTCACAGCCGCTCAGGAACTGCGTAAACGTTATACCAGTGAACAAATGCCCATTATTGCCATGACTGCTCATGCAATGTCAGGCGATAGAGAAAAGAGCTTAAAAGCGGGTATGAATGCCCATATTACCAAACCTATCGTCTTGAATGAGTTATTTGATTCGCTTGAGCATTGGATAGATTATAAGAATAGCCATAAGTGATAAGTGCTAAGCCAGATTTAAATCTGGCTTAGCATAGTTGTTTGTATTACCTTGCTTAAAGTTTGAGTTGTTTATTTGTAGACCCTGTTTATTCGATTTGGAGATAGTTTAATGATCCGCCACAGCATCGCACTTTCATTGGCATTAACCGCCATTCCCATCATGACGTATGCGGCGACACCTGCGCAAACCGTGATTAAGCAAAGTGAGAAAGCTTCTGGGTTTATTAATTTCTATTACCAAAATAAATCAGGTGAGCTATTTTTAGAGGCCCAAAAGTTAAATCAACCCTTTTTGATGATAACTAGCTTGCCCCACGGCGTTGGCTCTAATGATATTGGGCTAGATCGTGGCCAATTAGGTGAAACTAGAATGGTGCAGTTTGAGCGCCAAGGTCCTTTCATATTATTAAAGCAATTAAACACTTTTTATCGTGCCAGTAGTGACAATCCTGCTGAGCAATTAGCGGTTAAAGAAGCTTTTGCTGAATCAGTGTTATGGCGCGGCAAAGTCTTAGATGGCAAAACGCCATTAGTGTCGGTGAATGATTTAGTCCTTAATGATCTTCACGGCGTCGGGCAGCGTTTTGCTGATACTAAGCAAGGTCATTACAGTTTAGATACCT
This sequence comes from Shewanella sp. 10N.286.52.E4, assembly GCF_041468785.1. Classification (NCBI taxonomy): domain Bacteria; kingdom Pseudomonadati; phylum Pseudomonadota; class Gammaproteobacteria; order Alteromonadales; family Shewanellaceae; genus Shewanella; species Shewanella sp. 10N.286.52.E4. The sequence goes on along the minus strand of NZ_JBFRJJ010000010.1, from coordinate 165,067 downwards.
CGCGTTCGGTCATTATGGAAGAGGGGATAAAGTCCTTTGAAAAGAATGCCGATGTGGACGTTTTATTAACCTTCACTAGCAACAAAGAAGGCGAGCAAGTCAGGCAAGTAACCCCTGATGGCAAGTTTGTTTCGGTAAGAATGCGCTATTCATTTGTGGCGCTACCAGAGGAAGGTTATCAACCTCGCGAATATCAACCTATGAGTGGGTATTTGTCAGGTGAATATTATGATTACTCTGCTGCAATAGATTCTCCGCTCAGTAAGCGTTATTTACTCAGACATCGTTTAGAAAAAGTCACTCCAGGTATAGCGCCCAGTGAAGTCATCAAGCCTATTACCTATTATCTCGACCCTGGTGTGCCAGAGCCTATTCGCACTGCACTGGTAGATGGTGCTCGCTGGTGGGAAGAAGCCTTTACTGAAGCAGGTTTTATTGATGGCTTTAAAGTCGAAATGTTGCCTGAAGATGCTGACCCACAAGATATTCGCTATAACATGATCCAGTGGGTACATAGAGCGACGCGCGGTTGGTCATATGGCGCATCAATCAAAGATCCTCGCACCGGTGAAATCATTAAAGGCCATGTGACTCTAGGCAGTTTGCGGGTTAAACAAGATCACTTAATTGCGCGTGGTTTAACAGCTGGCTGGGAAGACAGAGAAGCGGCAAGTGATGCATCTATGGCATTAGCACTAGCCCGTATTCGTCAGCTGTCGGCCCATGAAATTGGCCACACAATTGGCCTTGACCATAACTTTGCTGCATCGACCAATGACAATGCATCTGTGATGGATTATCCACACCCTAATGCCACACTTAACGGTGATAAAATTGATATCTCAGCGCCATATGCTGAGGGTATAGGCGCATGGGATAAGTTCACTATTGCCTATGGTTACGGCAATGAAGCGAACATGGAAGAGTTGGTCAGACAAGCGAGAACTCAAGGCCTACGCTATATTGGCGAAGCTGATTCTCGTTCACCTTCAGCCAGTCACGCTTATGCAAGTTTATGGGACACTGGAGCTTCGGCTGCGGCTGAGTTAACCCGATTAGAGCAAGTTCGTCGCACCGCCATTGAGCAATTTAATGCTCAAGCTTTACTGCAAGAACAGCCATTAGGTGAGCTGAGTGATGCATTTGTGCCCATCTATCTACTGACGCGTTACCAGATAGATGCCGCGGCTAAATGGATTGGTGGTAGTGATTACAGTTACCAGCAGCAAGGTTCAGCTGAACGCTGGCATTACCTTTCACCAAAGTTGCAGCATGCCGCTTTATCTTCACTGTTAGAGGTGATTTCGGCGCAGAGTTTATCAGTTCCACAAGAAGTGACAGAAATGCTAGTGCCGAAAGCGGGTAACTATCGAAAAACGCGAGAAAGCTTTGATTCTGGTATTGGTGTATTAACAGATCCTATAGGCATGGCAGAAGTACTGAGCCGCCAAATTGCTAATAGGTTACTAGCACCTGAACGACTAAATAGAGTAAATCAAGGCTATATGGATGATTCAGAGCAGTTATCTGTAGTGAGTTTAGTGGATAAACTATTGGCGAAAACGGTTTATCAAGATCTGCAGCGCGGTCAGTTATTGGCGGTGCAAATGCGAGTCAATACAGTGGTTATGGATGAATTGTTAGCCAGTTATCATAATGAGAAAACTTCGCCGGAAGTAAAAGCTCAATTACTTGCAAGGCTGCATTATGTTGAGAAACAGCTCAAACGCCGCAGTAACCGTGCGAGCAACTATCAAGCTGCGCATTTTGATTGGCTGTTACAAGGCTTGGCTCAAGGGATAGAGTCGAAAGAATATCGCTTTATTACTAAGCCACTAAAAATGCCGCCTGGTTCACCTATTTAAAGGGTTTCACTGATGCGATAGTAAAAAGCCTCATTACGAAATGAGGCTTTTTTGTGTGAGGCGCTGTTCAAAGCGGGTTAGCTTTGCGCTTGCTTAGGGTTTTTAGGGTAAAAATGATCGCTTTTTTGATCGATATGCGAAAACTGTCGGGTGTTTTTATAGGGCAGCTTCATAAAACCTGACACACCATGACCTTGTATTTTGCTAGCATGATGGAGAATTCGATCTAATGAAGCCCTAAATGCAGCTTGTTTACGAGGATTGAGTAAACGTAAATAACTGTGCACTTTAAGGTGATTAGGTAGCGCTTCAAAAATAATACAACCAGTGTGATGAATTTGGTTAATCCAGCCAAGCTCGGTCATGATCTCAGTGGGCAATTCAAGGTTTTCTTCAGGATCTTTACCGTCTTCAAAGTAGGAGTGTAATCTCGAACGTCCTTCAGATGCGGGGACATCACCCACTTCAAAACTAAGTTGGGCATCATTGATCATCTTATATGGCTCAGAAGGCGTGTCCCTCTCAAGATGTAAGGTGTCTTTTGCATTAAAAAAACAGGCCTTAAATACCCCGATCCGTTTTATTCCACGGGCTAAAGTGACCATATTATTGACTGCTTTTATGAGCACATCTTTGGTATCAGGGTCGTATATGGCAAGATTTGAATCAATGTACACGCCGCTTTTACGCCAGTGAATAGCAAGACCGCCAACAATTGGATATTGCGCCAGTTTACCCACTGCAGCTACGAAGCCTTTTTCAGTGTCTCCCATGCCAGCTAAAAAGTTTCGATAGTACTTTTCCAGCTGTACGTCGTCCATTTTAGCAATAGGATCTTGGGTGTTATGTTCTTTTAAAAATGATTTTCGAGAGCTATAACTCACGGTTTCAACTTGTTTCTGTTTGGGTAATACCCACAGCGGTATGTCTTCATGCAGCGGCTGGGTTTGCAAATCTGGTAGGTGCATTCGATGATTGTGGCGCATGCTCTTAAGGAAATAATCTCCAGCAAGGTTTTGCCTTTCAACATCATCACTTAGCATGCCATCTAATGTTCGGGCCAGCTCAATAGGCAGGCCTAAGCTGCTCGCTGGTATCACTTTACTGCCGAAACGGCTAATTTGTCCTGAGGCTAACGCGTATAAGGTTGCGGCTACACCTTGCTCGTCAAAGCGTGGGCTTGAGAGCGCACCATTTAGCTGCTCGGAGCCAATAAAATAGACATCGCCCATTCTGGCATTGGTATGGTGTTGATCGCTGGACATTAACGACATGACATTATCTTCAACCGCTTTGTTGTGTTCATCTCGCTGAGCGAACACTGCCGATCCCCAGTCGATTAACGACAAATGATCGTTTTTAATATCATAAACTAAGTTAGAGGGTTTTATATCGCCATGGACAAGACATTTACCGGTGCGCAGATAATAAAGTAAGTTAGCTAATTGGCGGGCAATACTGATAATCATCGCTACAGGCAGTACGCCTAATCGGTGGCAAATTTTATCTAAATCCTCCCCTTGAGCACGCTCCATTACCATGATCCCTTGCTTGCCAACACGTTCAAACTTGATGGCATTAGGAACGTTTGGGTGAACTAACTGGCTGAGCATAAACGCTTCTTCTTCCAGTCGGTCTTGAACGCTTCGGGGGAGGGTAATACGTGAAAATTTAAACACGTGGGATTCACCAATATCATTGGTACCAGCAAACACGAAGCCATAGGCGCCTTTACCAATAAACTCGATATCCGCATATCCTAGCTTACTCAGCTGTTGGTTACATAGTCTTATCCAAGCGCGATGTTTACGTGCATCTTCAGCTTTTAATAAATAGACAGATTGTTCTTCATTGATATAAAAGTGTTGTAGCTGAGGTGTCTGCACTTTGTACTCCAGTTAGCTAACTCATTGGCTTAATGTGTTAGAAACACCATAAACTCATATTTAGATTTATCAGGCAAGTATTGATGGTAAATTTTTATGTTTAAGAATTCATAAAATGCTAAAAGTGCGGCAGGATCAATTATTGTCGGCGCTATTTAAGTATTTATATTAGCAATTCAGAGTAAAGCTACCTATCTCAAATAAACGGTGTTGTAAACTTTGACTTGAATCAAGTTGTTTTTGGTCATAGACAGGTACTATTTAACTGAATCAACGGATTCGGTTTAATCAAGGAGCGCTTATGCCTACCATCAATAAAGCAGATTTAATTCCACTGTTTAGGTTTCCTCGTCAGCGAATTTTACAGTCAATGGAAGTGACGCATTGTCCACATGCCATCTTTTATAATGCCAGTGATGAACAGTGTACCACTTGCCATCAAGGCGAAGAGTGTATCTGGATGAATCATAATGATGAACTAGTTGCCATAGAGAAGAAATCCGTTGATGAATTGAAGCAGCAACTATTGATAGCAGTGGATTTTGTTGATTCTAATTTGAGTCCGCATCATCTTTCTCGTCGTAACTGCCAATGTGACAACTGTAAATGGCTTAAGAAAGTCCAGTTTGTGCTAGAGGGTGAGCCTGAGTAAGTCCCCAAGGTTTATTGCTCAATAAATTAGCTTAGCTTGAGTGTCCTGAGCTGATAAGAGTTAAGTGACGATTGCCGTATTTGGCTTGATGATAAGTCAATTTGCTAACGCTGTGTGAGTGACCAAGCTTATATGGTGTGTTGCATCTCAGTATTTTTGTGATTACAGTGAAGCCCATTAGTTACTGAACAAGGGTTTGTTATCATGGAGCCGAGCTTTTGGCACGAAAAATGGGATTTGAAACAAATTGGATTCCATCAACCTCAAATTAATGAATTTCTGCTTAAGTATTGGTCGCGTTTATCGCTAGAACCATCTGCGGAAGTATTTGTACCTTTATGTGGCAAATCCCTAGATATGTGTTATTTAGCGGAGCAGGGCCATAGTGTGCTTGGCTGCGAGTTAAATCAAATTGCTGTCGAAGACTTTTTCAAAGAAAACAACCTACCAGTTAATCGTCAAACTCACGGTGAACATCAAGTTTACTCAACTGAGCAGGTTTCACTGATCCAGGGTGATATTTTCACCTTAGCTAACGAATCAACCCATTCAATTAACGCATTTTATGATCGCGCCGCACTCATTGCGTGGCCAGAAGCCATGCGCCAACAGTACGCTAAAAAACTGGCTGAACTTATTCCTGCTGGCGTTAAGGGCTTATTAGTGACACTGGATTATGATCAATCTGCGCTCAATGGCCCGCCATTTGCCGTTAGCCCGCAATGGATAGAGACGCATCTTGCTGCTGATTTTGAGGTTGAGTTACTTGAGTGCGCTGATGTGCTTGCTGACAATCAGCGTTTTGTGAAAAAGAATGTTCCTTGGCTTAATGAAGCGGCTTATGTGTTAACCCGTAAAGGGTAATCTTATTTGTTAAGTTCACTAAAATGACACCATAAAAAAAGCGACCTCGGGGTCGCTTTTTTTGGTATAGCTTTATTGAAATGAGCCTAGTGACTCAATCAATTAGAAGTCGTAACGCATACCAATAGTGAAGATATTGTCATCTTCTAAATCGATTTTAGCGCCAGCAACTTTGTGGTCACCTTCGTACATAGCGTAGTGGCCATATACTAGCGTTGACTTAGAGATACGGTAGTCAGCACCGACAGTGATTGAAGTTACGTTGATGTCAGAACCGTCAACTTCTGCAATGTTGCTGTAGTATTTACCAAAACCAGCTTCATCAACGCCATATTCAGCTTTCAAGTTTACGCCATTTAGGTTGTAAACTACGTTTAAGAAGTAAGAATCACCTTCTTGATCAGTAGTTTGGCTTTCAGTGTTTTGGTATAAACCGCCCACTTTGAAATCACCTAGTTTAACTTGAGCAACAGCACGGTAAGCATCGATGCCACCAATAGTGTTGTAAGCCGCTGCTACATAGTAGTTTTGAGCTTTAAGTTTTTTGTCACCAATGGTTGCACTTAGTGCGTACTGATCTTCATAAGATTCGTTGCCATTAGCGTCTGTGTAGTTATCTTCCATTAGGTAAGTCGCGTTTAATGTAACTAAATCAGCGATTTTTGGAGAGTAGTACCAGATACCATCAGCTTTACGGAATTGACCACTTACAAGACGGTCAATATCAGCATTGGTGTTACCGAAAACGTCAACGCCGCCTTCTGCTTGCTTGAATACTGTGTCGTTACGACCCACTAAAACTGTACCGAAGTCAGATTTTAAACCTAGGAAAGTATTACGAGCCTTGAAAACATCTGAACTTGAAGACGTGTTTTCAACTTGGAATTCCATTTGGTATAGCACTTCGAAAGCATCAGAGATTTTTTCGCTGCCTTTTACACCAATGTGAGAGAAGTTGTTTTCGAATACAGTACCTTCTTTTCCTTCTTGAGTCGTTGCACCAGTGTCAGAATTGGTCACAGCTAAGTCTAAACGACCGTAAAAGTTTGGGCCTTCAGCTGCAGCGCCGAAAGAAGTTAATGCAATTACTGAGGCTACAGATGCTGAGATTAGCGTCTTTTTCATCTTCATACTCCCTTTAGAACCTGAGGTTCTATCCCCTTTAAGTGGGGGTGTTTTAGTGAATTTCAGTCACGGAACTATCTAAATAGTAATAGGTCAACGACGTGAACTTGAGAGGATTTTTACAGGTTTGAGCTGTTTAAGTTGTGGGCTATGTCAAACTTTATGGGATAACGTAATGTTTTGATGAAAAAATGTGACAAGTTCGATACTTTTAGCCATTAGTTAACACCAATATAGCAAACTACCTATTTATAGAGGTTCCACAAATTGTCAATATCGTGTAAGGCTTGGTGTAGTTGACTTTCTGGTTAGTTAAGTTGTAGCTAAAGTGTTAAGTTTTGTGGCTTGTGTCAGCTAGAGTTATGCAGTTTTGCATATTGGAAATTTCAATTGGAATGTCTAGGGCAAAAAAAAGCGACCTAGTTAGGTCGCTTTAGCAATTGCTTAACAATTCGTTGTAATATTTTTCAACAGCTTAAGGACAGTTTAGAAGTCTAAACGAACACCAACTGTGAAAATATCATCACTTAAGTCTTCAACAACACCATTTAGCTTCATGTCGCCATCGTACTTAGTGTAGTGTCCGTATACTAATGTATTAGCACTTAAACGGTAATCAGCACCGATGCTGAACTGCTGGATTTCAACGTCAGATACGTCTTTGCGTGCATCTAACACGTTGACATCACTTTGGCTTTCTAATTGACCGGTGCGGCGGTCAACGATTTTACCAAGACCTGAATCATCGTAGCCGTACATTGCTTTAAGCTTTAGGTTGCCCATTACATATGCAGCATTGATGAAGTAAGAGTCACCTTCTAGGTGAGCTAACTCGCTTTTTAAGCTTTCAGTGTTTTGGTATAAGCCACCAACAATGAAGTTACCGAATTTAGCTTGAACCACACCACGGTACGCTTCGACATCTGTAATACCATCTTGGTAAGCAACAGCGGCATAGAAGTTTTGTGACTTAAGTGCTTTATCACCTAGCGTTGCACTTAATGCATACATTGAATCACTTTGTGACTCATAGTTGTCATCCATTAAGTAAGTTGCGTTGAACGTCACTATGTCAGCAATTTTTGGAGAGTAGTAGCTGATACCGTCTCCTGAACGCGTTTGACCTGCTGCTAATAAATCGATATCAGAGTTACTGTTACCAAATAAATCGAAGCCACCTTCAGAAGCTTTGAACACAGTGTCGTTACGACCCACTAAAGCCGTACCTGCATTGGTTTTAAGACCAATAAAAGTGTTACGAGCTGCGAAAGTATCGCCTGAGTTATCAAAGTTACTTACACCGAATTCCATTTGGTAAAGAATTTCGAAGTTTTCATTGATTTTTTCACTGCCTTTAACACCTAACCAAGAAAAGTTATTCTCGATAACTGTGCCGTCTTTTTGATTTTGTGTCGCAACACCTAAATCAGAATTTGTTAATGCAAGATCTGCGCGACCATAAAAATTTGGGCCATCAGCTAACGCAGTGAAAGAGGTCATTGCTGTGCAAGATACAATAGCAGCAGTGATCAGGTTTTTTTTCATCATCTTAATCTTCCTTTGGTAAGGGCTTGATTTTGTTACGCACTCATCAGTTGTGCGCAACATTGATAACAATAGCGACTCGCTAATAATTTAGCGGTAAGCGCTATTATTTAGGATCCTTTATCTGCGGCTGATACTGACATAAAAGCTTCACTAAAAAGTGTGATTATTGTCACTAAAGGCTGGTTTTATTCGATATGTATCATATTGATTTACAAGGTTTACGGTTATGGGTAACATGTTTTTTAGCTTGTTTAACGGTAAATCAATTAAGTTTACTTAATTGGCGTCTGTAGGTAACAACTGTGTCGTATGGTTATTGAATTCAACGAAAGTAATAATAAAGACATCGACTCTCATTTTTCACTGTTCAGTTATATCGGTTTGTATCAGTTTCGGATAAAATATCGCCCCTTTATTAGTGAGTACTCAAGAGCGTTACATGTTGTCAGAATCTTATTTAAATCGTTTTGGTGGTATAGGCCGTTTATATGGTCAAAATGCACTGCAAAACTTTGCAAATGCTCATGTTGTTATCATTGGTATTGGTGGGGTAGGGACCTGGGTTGCTGAGTCATTAGCCCGAAGCGGAATTGGGCAGATTACCTTGATTGATTTGGATGATATCTGTGTCACTAATATTAATCGCCAATCCCATGCGACGACATCAACAGTGGGCGAATCTAAAGTTGAAGTGATGGCACAGCGTATTCGCGACATCAATCCTGAATGTGTCGTCAATGAGATTGAGGATTTTGTTACTGCTGACAACCTAGCAGAGTACCTCGGAACTAAAAGCGATCCTTTATCGATCGATTATGTTGTTGACTGTATTGATGCAGTAAAACAAAAAGCCGCGTTAATTGCTTGGTGTAAAAGAAATAAACTCAAAATTGTCACTGTCGGCGGCGCTGGTGGGCAAACTGATCCCACTCAAATCCAACTTACCGATCTAGCTAAAACGATCCAAGATCCATTACTTGCTAAAGTGAGAGGGATTTTACGTCGTGAGTATAATTTTACTAAAAATGTCCAACGACGTTTTGCTGTCGATGCGGTGTTTTCTACTCAACACCTGGTTTACCCTCAAAGTGACGGTTCAGTATGCAGTACTAAAGCGACAGCAGAAGGTAGTATGCGTATGGATTGTGCATCAGGGTTCGGCGCTGTGACAATGGTTACAGGCACATTTGGCTTTATTGCTGCGAGTCGTGTGTTAGCAAGGCTAGCTGAAAAGTAAGTTATTGTTTTAATAAGCTGATTAATGCGTACTATTTGGCATCAAAATTGCTTTTGAAGTATTAGATTCAAAAATCTGACACTTTGGAAGCGAGATGATGAAAATTAAATTAGATAACTTAAAATTTGCCAACGCAAAGCGTGTGCTTGTCAGTGTAATGCTCTGGTGGGTTGTTGCTTGTGCTGTATTGTTGTTTGCCCCTTCTCATGTCTTGCAGACTTTATCGTTAGATAACCTAGTGAACGAATATGGTCATTTTATTGGCCTAGGTCTCATTGTCGGCGCAGCTTTCTTCTTAAGTCAGTTATTCACTTTTGTTGTTGATGAATCTATTAATTATTTACGTGAAAAACGCGCGATAGAAACCATTGAGTCTAAAGTTAAATTGCTGGATCCTGCTGAGCGTGCATTGTTGCGTGAATTCTTCCTTCAAGGTGCCACTATTTTGGCATTACCTCAAAACGAACTGGCGGTGAAGGGATTAGTTGCGACGAGTATTCTTGAGTTAGTGGGTAATGAACGTCATTACGCGATACAAGGCCCGACAGCTGAGTATAAAATTTCGATGAAAGCGAGAGTGTATTTGAATCGCGATGTATTACGATTACCTGCTGGTGAGCCCAGTAAAGAAGAATTGTCGCATTTGATTAAAGCCAGGCCGCAATTCATTAATGGTTTAGTGCAACCTAGAAAACATGCTGCTTAATCACCAACCATGATCACTTACCATTGATTTCATGTTTATTAGGCAGAAAAATGGGGGCTAATTGCCCCCTAATTATTTGCTAAAAAACACAAAAAAACTGACTAAAATAAAAATAAGTAACACCTATTTCTTTGGAGCCGACTTCACTATAAACATCCACATCATGTACGACATAATTCCCATAGTGCAGAAGATGACAATCATAGATAGCAAACCTATTGCATTACCAAACATTAAATCTAACCAGAATGCCATTTTATTATCTCCTTTATTGTGAAGTCATAAATAACATACTAGATACATCTTTTAACAATTATGATCTCGATCAATTAACTTGTCGGTTATTGCTAGAATGCTAATGTAATGAATTAAAAATTAGTAAACTCTGCAATCGATCACTATTTACATGGTGTCGAGTTAGAAGCGAATTTTCGAAAGGGACGTGTGAGCTGTTGTTTAGAGTCAGCTTAGCGCAGCAAAGAGCGCTGGTTGAATGAGATTTGAGCTGTTGAAAGTAAATAGACTAAATAGCGCATTAAAGAGCTTGCCATTGTTAATGGCCTAGGTATAATTCTGACTCTCGATTGAGCCTAGCTCTGTTGAGACATCAATATGATGCCGGTGTGGTGAAATTGGTATACACGACGGATTCAAAATCCGTTGCTTTCGAGCGTGGCGGTTCAAGTCCGCCCACCGGTACCATCTCTCTAACCTACTATTAAATAGTAGGTTTTTTTGTTTCTGGGCATCCAGAATCAATGTGTAACCTCCAATATTTACCTCAAAAACCTCCAAGTGTGACGATTTTTTGCCAAGAAATAATTTGGCGCCTGCTGTGTTGTCTTTTTTGCTGTGTGCTATTTGCTTTGATTTGATTTGATTTGGCGTGGTTGTTTTGGACTAATATGAGCTGGGCTGCTTAGGGGCTAAAGTCGCTAAAAACTAGCTTGGTGTTTTTGGCTAAAGTTCAGTTAAGCTACTTTGTTGAAAAACTGACAGGCAGTATATGCCCCGTCAGTGTTATCGAAAAATATTTTATAAGCTGTTCTTTACAGTTAAAAACGATAGTTTGTCATCAAACCAAAGAAGTGAATATTTGCTGAATAATCTCCTCTAAGCGTTGAATTTGCTAGCTGAAATTCAATACTTGGGGTTCCTACGTCAAGGTATTCATAATAAAAATTCATGCGCCAGTTCTGGTTTAAATCATATGTGGCACCAATTGCATATTTCCAAAGCTCGCCAGTTGGCACATCTGGGTATTGCATCCTTGGGTCATCTTGCGGTGATGATTCATAAGATATACCACCTTCTAGTCGCCATTTATCGTTAAGTTGATAGTAGCCCCCAACGCTTGCGGTTACTGTGTCATCCCACTGCCTTTGGATCTCGACAATACGGGAATCCAGTTCAATATCGGTTGTTGCAACAGAGCTAAACTGGGTCCAGCCTAAACTCCATAGCAAAGCCGTTTTGTCAGTGACATTATGATATCCACTTAAAGACGCAGTGGCAGGCATAATGATACCAACTGAAGAGTCAAGCCCTTGATTGGAAATGGTTAAGTTACCATCCATGCCATGTTCTATTTCTGAACGGTATGAAAAGCCGAGTCGATGATCATCGTTAAACTCGTACAGTCCACTTAAGGTATAGCCAATGTTTAGATCACTACCCGTTGCTTGGGTCTTAAACTTGTCAGTTCCTGCAAAATTTTGTTCAAGCTGGCCGTACTCAGCAACTAGGCCAACACCCAGAGATAACTGCTCGTTAACTTTATAAGCGACACTTGGGTTTAACTGTACGGTAACGAGCTGAGCGTCTTGCAACAATAATGCGCCCGGAAAGTCAGCCCCGTAATCAATGACTGATCCACCTGCCGATACCAGAGCAATACCTGCACTCCAACTATCATTAATTGGTGTGACGTAATACATAGCACCTGCTGGCATTGCTGTTCCAGCTTGAGTTGAAGATTCTCCGCCAGCAAATATTCCATCAGAACCAGTATCAGTATATGCAATGTCTGACACCATGCCTTGTATATTAAAAGCTAAGGTGGGCTGAGTAATCTTCGTCATAGCAGCTGAGTTTGCAAACGCGGTTTCTGCACCTTCTGCCAAAGCTTGAGCACCGGCGCCTGCCGTACTTACATTCACGCCGCCCAGCTCTGGGAACATATAAGCCCCTGCCAATGCATTGTTTGCCACTAATAATGATAAAAGTAACGGTACTGTGATTTTAGTATTCATGGATAACCTTATTAATTCGTCTTTACTAATGTAGTTAACAGGTACTCGCCTCTGTTATGAGGCGAGCCTGAAAAGTTACATCGCATTTAAGTAGGACTTGTATGAATGAAGACGAACCGTTGCTGCGCCAATCACATCGATAAAACTGAAAAATGGGTGTGGTTTGTTTGCTGCAATCCAAGCAGAACCCGTTGCGCCAATTGGGATAATTTTGCCTTCAGGCTCAAAAATCTCAAGAATCACTGTACGTCCATGACTACTGGTATTGGCACCAACATGTTGTCTAACACTTTGTGGCCCTTGAATTGGTGAAATCGATGACTCACCTGTACCAGCCGTAAAGCTGTGAACGCGAGCTCGGAATACTTCACCGGGATAAGCATCAACATAAAATTCAGCAAATTGTCCTTTTTCTACGTAGCGAAACGTTTGATCAGGAATGCGCATTTCAATAAACTTTTTGCCAGTATCATAAAGGTGCATATTACCTACACGGCTTCCATCTGCGACATTTACGACTGCTACCTGGCCATCAAACTGAGCTCGAACTGTTTTTCGGCTTTGCTCAAAATGGGTTTGCTCCAAGTCGGCATGAAGCGATATGAGAGTTGCCTTGGCAATACGCAGTTGTGATTGGTAATACTCAACGTCTCGTTTTTTAAAAATGTCTGGCGATGTCTTTGTTCGCTCTAAATCTCTAATAAACTGGGCGATACTTTCTTCTTGCGTAACGATTGAGGATTTAATTTTTTCAACTTCAGCGTTAGATTTAGTGTCTACAAGGGTATAAATAATTTCGCCTTGTTTGACGATTTGGTTATGACGAACATGTACTTGATCAATTTCCTCACCGAACAAAGGCGATAGCACTGCATGAGGTGCTTTGACGGTTGAGGAATAAGTTAAATCAACCGGCGCCCAAAGGCGTGAAAGTACGCCCAATATAACCAGAATTAATACGCCGCCAGAGACAATCCAAAAGCAACTGCGTAAGGTCCATTTAATGGCACCTGTTGATACGAGTATCCACATTAATAAGATGTAAGGGATCATGACTTCTTTCATAGTATTAGTCCTCTACCTTGTTTATTTCATTCGAGGTGTTTTTTAAGTCGTTGGTTTTATTTCGACTGTTTCTAATCACGCTGCTTATGGACTCACCAATTTCAGACCAGTTGGCAAAAGCGATAATGATGGCTAATACCCACCAAGCTTTATGGATGAACAGGCCACATAATGACAATGCAAACACTAGCTGGACGTGAGAGCTGTGCATTTTTTCTGTGCGATGGACTGCCACTTCATGTATTGACCAAAGTAGATAGATAACAAAGATGACCAGGGCAATGGTGACTGAAAATAAGTAGCCACTGAAATACTCTGAGTTAAACAGAATCATCATGGTGTCATTTGGCGTATTAGTAAAAAGACTCATATCGATATCTTTAGAATTAATGAGCCCCATAGGCGCTAATAAATATGCGCCACCAAGCATCAATGCCATAAAGGATACGAATTTGATAAGCACCATAAAGACGGTGGCTAGTTTAGATAAAATGGTTTTAATTACGTTCATAACATTCCTTAGCAAATGCAATATGCATTAATTACCGCGAGCCGATTAAAATAAATCTACAAACCATCGCTCGAGCATTGCTATGTCTTTGGCTTGCCCATTGATGCGGACTAAACCAAGCGTTTTTGCATCAGACCAACTAAGTTGTTTAGTGGCTAACGCCTCAAGTACATCTAGCTCAGCGATTAGCAATAGCTCAGTAGGTGAGGGCTGTGTTTCTCGGTGTTGTAATTTGGTGTGCTCAGAAATCAAGACTTCACTGTAATGGCCTTTTACTGGCTCAAATAAACTGAAAGAAACTTTTTGATTGCTGTTTGATAGCACCTTAGTGAACTGGTAAACCTTGACGTGCTCAGGGCTTTTTAAGCTATTGAATCTACCGTTTTGTCTTTCATTAACGGTGTTTTCAAATACTGGAAGTGACCCTGGTTCGGTGACAAGGAATAAACCTGTGTCTTGGTGTATGCCGCATGCATTTGCGAAAAATGGCACCCAACATATAAGTAATAGTAATAGACGAGACATAGTGACCACCTAAAACGGAGGGGCTATACAGCCCCTCTAGTTGACGTGTTATCGAACAATTAATTTAAGTTCTTCTGGCGTCATTGGTTTGTCGAAGTAACTCATGAACAATCCAAAATCTTTGATATCGCCATTAGTAAACTTGAACTTGCCTGAGCCTAAGTTTTCGCCTATCACCTGTTGTGCTTTAGGACCTGCAATCAGGATTTGGTTTAACACTTTCCGAGTGGTTTCTATCTGGATATCCGCACCTGAGTATGGTGTAGTATGTAACTGTGCAATACCGTTACGGATTTCAATAGTCATTGACTCATTGGTGTCAGCAAACTTGTATGTCATCGCAGTTGCAACATTGAGTGTTTTTTCTGCAATTAATGTTGCTGTCATCATGTCGAAAATTTGTGCGCTAGGTAGTGCAGTTAATACATCTACAGAGGCAAAGCTAATCAGGTTAGAAAAATCACGTGTACCCTCTAACTCAGCTGATGCATTTAATGCCCAGTTACGCCAGTTGATGTTCACTTGATTTGCTGCCCATTCTTTATAAGCTTTAGCTTTCATTTCACGTGCTTCAGTGTCTTGCTTGTTGATCGTAATTGGGTACGACAAGATCTCTGCTGCAAAGGTGTAGTTTTCAGCAGTTATTGCTGCTTTTGCTGTTTTAATGATGTTGTCTCTACCACCCATTAATTCAACAAATGCTTTTGCGCGTTGCTCGTATGCCATTGGCTCTAACTGCCATGGATCAGCTTCAAAGAAACCTACATAACCAACATAAATTTGACGAACAGCATGAGCGACAGTGCCGTAATGCTCACCAAGCCAAGGATGTTCAGCTAGATGCTTAGGCAGTTTTACTACTTCAACAAGTTCATCTGGTGTCATGCCTTTATTCATGTAGCGAATAGATTGGTCATGGGTATATTGAATTGCGTCACGGTAAGAAGTTAATACGTTTGCTACTGCTTCTTTACCTTCAACTGGGCGTCCGTGAGAGTTGATCATGATTTCAGTATCAAAACCACGCATTACATCAATGCCTTTAAACCACATTGCAGGATCACGGAACTTGGTCCCACGAATAGTGTGTAGGTTCGGGAAGTTCTCACCTTGTAATACTTCTGCTGCATGAAGTATTTTTTGGTTAGGCAGGTAAACAACAACTTCGTCTTTTGTTTCTGAAGGCACGTTGACTATTTGTAGTTCAACACCTGCGATAGTGATGTCTAAACGATCTTTCAGGGTGACATTTGGCTCAATGAATGAGATATCACCTTGCATGAAGCGAGGGCCTAAACCGTCGTTCACTGTACCGTGTTTGCCTTCTTCAACATGTTTTGCGCCTGTGTAAGATGTGCGGTGACCAAATAAGGTGCCTAGATTTGAAGACCAGTTAGCCACTGCTGCAGTTAGTCCTTCTTGAGCAATAATTTTCACTTCGCCTGATGCGACTTCTTCATCGGTTACCCAAGCACGAACACCAGAAATGTGGTCAATGTGGTTATGAGAGTAGATAATGGCTTTAACAGGTTTGTCGGTGATTTCTCTAAAAGCATCTCTCACAGAGGCAGCCATTTGTACTGACTCACCTGGATCGACAATGATAATGCCGTCATCACCTTCAATCATCACAGGTGTATCTAGACCATAACCGTATCCAAGAAATACGTTATCATCGACTTGAATGATGGCTTGATCCATTTTACGACTATGCTTTGTTAGCGCGTCATGTACTAGAGGAGAGTCTTCAACATAAGCTAATGTCTCACCTGTTTTAGAAAGCACTTTAATGCGCTCGCCTTTACCCCAAAACAAATTAGATTCATGTTCAAACAACACACCATCGTTATAGCGCTTATTAAAATCAATGTTTTGATAATGTGCGGCTGAACTTGTTTGCAGAGACTGGCCTGTTGCCGATTCGGCTTCAGTAGTTGGAGTTGCAAACGCGACAGATGCAGGGATCAGTGCAGAACTGATCGCGACAGAAATTAACAGTTTTTTCAGTGAAGAAGTCATGTGATACCTCAGATTATTGAACTAATATGAATTTCTTTTATTTAATGACGTCATGTTAATTCGATAGTAATCTTTGATATATACGATATTACGATATCGTAATATCGTAATTACGATATATTGCTATTGTGAAATATTGCTATTGCGAAATATTAAGACCCCCACGGATATTCAGGACAGCAAATGAAAAATGATATTCCTAACTTTAACCTGCTCGCTGTGTTTTCACAGGTCATGGAAGATGGCAGTTTAAGTAAAGCAGCAGAAAACCTGAATACTAATCAGTCTACAGTGAGCACCATGCTTGGAAGGTTGAAGGAGGAGATTGGGCAAGATCTGTTCATCAGAAAAGGCCGTGGGGTGGTGCCAACAAGTTACTCACTTAGTTTGTATCAACAAATTCAAGCTCCGATAAATCAACTTAATGGTGTTTTTACTTCGTTTGGAAACTTTGACCCATTGCGTTCTAGTCGCCGTTTTGTGCTAACAGCTCCTGAACATATGCAAGGGGTGCTATTAAAGCAGTTTTCATTAATTGAAAATAAAGGTATATCACTGGAAGTCTTTGACCAAATGGATAAAGACGATAATTTTTATGAGGTGTTGTTACAGCAAAAATTTGATTTGATGATTGATATTTTGCCGTTCGAACACCCCAATGTTGAAAGCTTGAAACTATTTGATAATGAGTTCGTGGTGATATGTAGCGAGGAACATCCTAGAATTCAAGGATGTATTTCAGAGCAGCAATACATGCAGGAATCGCATGCTATTTTAGAGAGAACTCGTAACCATCTCTATAGCTTAAGTCACTATACCAACCTTAATTTGTCCAAGCGTAAAGTGGCTTATCATGGACGCTCACTTTTTAGTAACTTATTGGTTGTTAGTCAGTCAGATTATATTAGTGTCGTGCCACTTTCTTTAGCTTTACAATTTAAGGAACAGCTAAAGTTGCAGTTATTTCGCCCTCCTTTTGAATATAAGAAAGTATCAAATTATCTTATTTGGTTGAAAAAGCTCAATCAAGATCCTGCTCATAGCTGGCTTCGAGATGAATTGGTCACGATCTCTAGTAAGATTCATAATTATCTTCAAGAGAACTTTCCTGAGTAAGTTTATAGGTGAGTATTAATTTGCGAAATGAAAGTATGCTTTGGTTCTTTGGTTCTTTGGTTCTTTGGTTCTTTGGTTCTTTATTTAGACATACAAAAAAGCTCAGTAGCAAAACTGAGCTTTTTATTCTTTTGATTAGATGGAATGTTCTTTATTGAGGCATTCCGCTAAAGATTAAAATTTATAATCAATGGCTAAATAAACTTGTTGGGTATCATTTAATGAGAATGTACCGGTATTAGCGCCATTGGCAACATCTTTTTCGTAGTCTTGTTTCAGGTATTGGTAACCAATTTCAGTCGACCAGTTGTCGTTGATGTTGTACATAAAGCCTGTTTGACCACCCCACACAAAATTGTCACCAGAGCTTAAATCTGCTTCCTTGATACTGGTATGAGTCATACCGGCTGTTGCCCCCACAAACCAGTTAACATTACTTTGTCCGAGTGGGACTAGGTAATCATAAGATAATAAGAAAGTCTGCTGTTTACCTATGTCTTCAGAGTTGTAGCCATATGTACCATATACACGGCTATTGTCGTTAATATACTTACCAAAACGAAGTTGATAGGCCATATCTCTTTCGTTCTCTTTAACAGAAGAGTCTAACTGCGTCGTCTCGTAAGCATTCTTTTGGTATCCAGCCGCGCCACCAACAAACCAATCAGATGCCATTGCTGGGACAGACATCATTGACGTTACTACACCCGCTAAAATAAGTTGTTTAGTTTTCATAATCACTCCAAGTAAAAATAGTTATTTCGTTTTGTTGGAGCAATCATAGTCTGACTAAGCTGTATCAGAACTGAATGAGTTTAAGAGTAAAAATAAATGACTTGTTGGTGATTTAATTAATAATACTATTTCTATTAGTTAGTGGATTCATTATTATAAATAGATAAGTTTGTAGTGATTACCCTAAATAAATTCAATTCCTCATATATAACTACTGTTATTCAATTCTAGCTTTAACAGTAATTTAAACCTTATTTCAATATTATTAATTGCTAATTTAATATGTTGTCTTTTTTGATATGTTTACTTGGTTTTCTGTGATTTTTAAATTGGAAAATTAGTGCTTTTGATCGGTATAGGTGTGAGCAGATCACAAATTTAACAAGCTGTTGTTGAAATCCTTGCGCAAGGTCACTGTATGGTTTTTAGCTGATATTTGATGTGCTGCATTTGATGTATAAACAAGATGAAGGCTGTGAAAATAATAACCACTCTGTCAGCCTTCAACTGTATTTTCTTTGTTTATGCTAATGATAATATGCGATTCCTACAACGCATAGATAACCAATTTGTTTATGACATAGAAAATGAATTTAATGCAGCAGGAGTCGCTGCAATTACTTAATGTTTGCTAAGGAGATTAGCTAATGTTTTATGTTCATATGCTGTTGTTGTTGGCGGTAATATTTGTTGGTATTCGCCATGGTGGCGTCGCGTTCGGTTTATTAGGTGGATTAGGCGTTTCTGTTTTAGCGTTTGTGTTTGGGGTTGCTCCAGGTTCACCTCCAGTCAGTGTTATGCTGATTATCCTTGCTGTTGTGGCGGCATCAGCGACACTTGAAGCCACTGGCGGTCTTAAACTACTGGTTAAATATGCTGAAAAGCTATTAAGAAAACACCCAAATCAAATTACTTTCCTCGGTCCTTTGTGTACTTATTCATTAACAGTGTTAGTAGGAACCGGTCATTCCGTGTATCCACTTTTACCAGTGATTTATGATGTTGCTTATAAAAAAGGTATTCGTCCTGAGCGCCCATTGGCAATGGCTACGGTTGCTTCGCAAATGGGGATTACAGCAAGTCCAATTGCTGCTGCTGCCGCAGTGGTAATGGCGACTGCAATGGATAATAGCCTTGATATTAGTTTGATCAATGTATTGTCAGTCACTATCCCTGCTACCTTAATCGGTGTGCTTGCAGGTTGTGCATGGAGTTTGAATCGAGGTAAAGATTTAGATAAAGATGAAGCGTTTCAACAACGCCTTAAAGATGAAGAGTTTCGCAGTAACCTAATTGATCCTGATGTAGAGTCTAGCGATCAAGCGCATACCGATTCGGTTGCTAAACGGGGTCTGTTTTTATTCTTAGCGGGTATCTTATCAGTCATCATGATTGCGATGTTCAGCAAGGAAGTGTTGCCAGAAGGCGTGAAAATGTCGGTAGCAATTCAGTTTATGATGTTATCTGTTGGTGCGATTATATTATTGGCAACTAAGGTGTCACCGCAAAAGATTGTTAATAGTAATGTCTTTACTGCAGGAATGACTGCAGTGGTGATCATTTTTGGTATTGCATGGTTAAGTGACACTATTATTGGCCATCATAAAGCCTACTTAGTGAGTTCGCTCAGTGATTTAGTCAGTGCTTACCCTTGGTCATTTGCTATTGCGATGTTTATGGCATCAATCTTCCTTAAAAGCCAAGCTGCAGTACTCACTATTATGTTCCCACTAGGGTTTGCGCTAGGTATCCCTGCACCTGTGCTTATTGGTGTGATTCCGGCGTGTTATGCCTACTTTTTCTTCCCATTCTACCCAAGTGATTTAGCCGCAATCAGCTTTGATAGATCTGGGACAACGAATATTGGCAAATATGTTCTTAACCATAGCTTCCTTATCCCGGGTTTTATCGGAGTCACGACAGCAACGGTATTAGGTTACTTTATTTCGACATTGGTGATTAACCACTAAGTGATGTTATGAGTAGATAAATTGTCTGAATAATCTTTGATGTTTCAGGTATAAAAAAGCCCAGCAATTGCTGGGCTTTTACGTTAAAGCTTAAATATCAATTACGACTTCATTTTACGACGACGGAACGCCGCTAAAGGAAGAAGTAATGTAGTTAACCAGCCCATAGAGCCGCTGCTGTCACTCGGTTTAGAATCTACATTGACTGTTACCGTAGAAGTTGCACTTTCTAGTTCACTATCAGAAGCTGTGACCTCAAATGTAAGAGCACCTTTTGCTGGGGCAGTGAATTTGATTGATGCATTACCATTTTCAAAACTGACATCAGTACCAGATATTTGAGTCCAGTTATAGGTCAGGTCATCACCATCTACATCATTACCATTAGCACTAACAGTTACAGTAAGTCCTTCAATGCTTGATTTGTCTGCAGGAGATACAGTAGGTGCATCGTTCACATTAGTAACATCAACAACCACTTCAGTAGGAGTGCTTACAGTTCCAGCAGCATCAGTTGCGCTATATGAAAAGGTATCCTTGCCGAAGAAATCTTTATTTGGTGTATAAGTTACTTCACTAGATTCAGTCACAGTGACTGTACCATTTGCAGGCTCATCGACTATTGCAACACTTCCTAAGTCACCAGAAGCTGCCGTGTTAATAATACGTTGAGCTGTCGCTGTAATACCATCGCCAGTCACTTGAGAACGAGCCACTTTTTGGTCAGGCATTGTGTCGTTATCTAGTACATTGAATGTCACAGCAGTTTCTTCAACAGTAGTTGAAGAGTCCATAGTGCCTAAGTCAAATTCACTTGCTGTTGCTTTATAGTCAATTTTAACTTGGCCAGCTGCTGAAGATAGAACTTGTAAGTAATCACCTGAAGTGACTGCTGAACCTTCACCGTTGTAATGGTATGTGGTGCCAATTGTGCCGCCCATATTCTCTGCACCAATTGATACGTTTGCTGGCATATCAGGAATGTTCAGATAATTGAACGAAACATCTTCCGTATCGCCAGCCTTAATCCAAACACTAAATGAATAACCTGTTCCAGATGTGTCAGCATAAAGCTGTCCATCTTTCCATTCAACAACTAAGAAAGTACCTGTTGATAAACTAATAACATTCAGACCTAGTTGACCACCACCAGTATCAGTAGCAGTGCCATCACTCAAATCAAAGTCAGACCAGAATGGTGCTAATATATTATTTGGGTTTGTGCTGTCTGGTAGCTCTCTATTATTCCAAGTGCCAGCAGTATTTCCGCCGCCGACTAACACAATACCATTGTCAGATATTGTGATGGTGTCGTATGTTACCCCATTAAATTTGAACTCAGGTAAGCCTTCATAGGTAAATGATTTTTCATCACAACCTTCATCACAAGCAGGCACAAATACTAAGTCAGCATCAAAAATACTCGGGTAGGTACCTGTTGACGCATCGATAGACATTTCAGATTGCTCAAGACTACCGACCCAGGTAATAACGCCAGTATCTTCATTGACGCTAAAGCCATTTTGAGTGGCATTAGTTAAGCTAACTGAAACATCATCTTCTGAGGTTAACATTGTTCCTTCAGGTACTTTAGCTGTAAAGGTGACCGTATTTTCAAACATGGTGTTGTTTAATACTGCGGTAATTTCCATATCATCAGCTGTAGTTAAATCACTGTCATCTGATGAAATAGAAATCAGTGAAGCATCACTAGACTCTTGAGCAAGGACAGCTAATGGTAAGTGCGCATTTTGCAGACCTGCAGCACTTGTTAGCATTACATTACCGAATATCCAGTCACCGTAATCAGAGAAGGTTGAATCAACAGTCACCATAAAGGTTGCAGAGCCACCTGCTGGAATATCCAACATCGATGGTGATACTGTAATGCCTGCAGAATCACTGCTTGCCGCTAATGACCAAGATGTATCTTCGTCACTCTTGTTGTAGACAGTACGAGTGAAAGTACATGGACCAACACATGAATCAGCTGCAATTGAAGGCTTATCGAAGGTTAGTACTGCTTTAGCTGCAGCATCTAAATCCATACGACCAGCACCCATCGCAAATGGTGTTGCCGCAGTCGTTGCATCATCATCTAAAATGCCTTCGGTAGTCGAAGTAGATGTTAATGCTGTTTTAATGTCATTTGCAGACCAATCTGGATGAAGTTGTCTCATCATTGCTGCAGCACCTGCAACATGAGGACTTGCCATACTGGTACCAGAAATCATGTTGAAATCTTCGCCGCCATCATCAGGGGAATAAGCTGACAAGATATTGGTTCCCGGCGCTGCCAAATCAGGTTTCAGCATATTCTGATTACCGTTTGGACCACGTGAGCTAGAGCTATTAATAGTATCTGCTAGAGCTGGTACCATTATGCGCTTAATTTCAGAGCCAACAGTACCTGTAGTTGCTGTTTCACCCATAGCATCAATAATTGCAGTACCATCATCGTTAGATATCATTATTGAAGGGAAAGTCACACCAGGCATCGACATAGTAATTGGCGCGCCAGGGTTACTGTTGTAAACAACTAATGCTTCAGCGCCTGCATTAATAGCATTTTCTGCTTTTGTTGAGAAAGCACACAAACCACGTGAAATTAGTGCAATGCTGCCTTTAAAGCTATCAACAGGGAAAGCTTCACAACCTTCAAAGTTCATTTCGTCAACATTTATAGCAGCGATAACAGGTGCCGTGACATCCATTTCAATGACAGTATCAGAACCAGGAATTGCTAATAAATCTTCGCCGCCGGCATTAAAGCTATTGGCAAAATAACGACCCGTTGTGCTATTTGCTACGGCAATACCTGATTCAATACAAGCAGGACAGCCGATAGTGCTTGCACCATTACCATCGTTACCCGCTGCTGATACCACAATGACGCCAGCAGCTTCTGCGGCTTCGAACATTGTTTTATACGGGCTGCTTGCTGGATCTGCACCTGCGCCACCACCCCATGAGTTGTTGATAACATCTGCACCATCATTAACCGCATGTTCTAGCGCTTCCATTAACATGATGTTAGAGCCGCTACCACCAGTACAATCAGCTTTTGAATATAATGCTTTATATGACATTAAGTATGCAGCAGGCGCAACACCTGATAATTCTACATCGATGTCGTTAAATTGAGTTGATACTTGATTACCTACAGCGGTACCTGCCACGTGAGTACCATGACCACCGAAACCTAGCGGGCTCATATATTCATCGGCACACACTTCAAAAGTGGGTTGAGACCAGCGGGCAACAATGAGTTTATTATTACAAAAAGACTCATCAGTCGTTGAACAGTAGTCATCAGTTGGCATAGCACCCATTGGTGCTTCAAAGCCTTCATCAGCAAACATTGGGTTTTCAGGACGGATACCGCCGTCGATGACAGCAACACGGATACCTTTGCCCGCATTTTCCATTCCACTGACCGTTTCCCACATAGCATCAGTATTTATCACTTGAAGTGAGGCATCCATGCTGATGTCATACATAGTTTCTGGATAAACAGACTTAACACCTGGGATCGCCATTAACTGCTCTACAGTTAGGTTTTGACCTGTAACAGTGACACCATTGAACAGTGTTTTAAATTGACGCTCGACTTTGCTGTTTGCAGACACACTGCTTAATGCATTTGTGAATGCTTTTTGCTCTGTAGCAAGGTGCGAAGCATAATTTTGTACTGCGGTAGATTGAATGTTTAATTTAGTGTCTTTAGCTGAAACGGCAGTTGCTGCTAAGTTCGCTGTGCCACCTTGGTATGCTGCAACAGCAGGAGAAGACAGCTCAACAATAAATCGCTGTGGTGTTGTAATATTGTTCAGCTTTACTGCTGGTTTCTTATGTTGGTCAATAGACAATATTTCTAAATCATATTTATTGCCTGTCATTTGAGTGTTTGCAAAGCTAGCGCTAGAGAGTAACGCTGCTGATATCGCTATAGATAATTTAGTCTTCACAACTTCTTCCTTGGTTAAAGCATTTACCACGTCCAAGCATTTGTAGGGTAGAGACTAGGTCGGTGGCAATGCTGTTTATTATGTTTTTACATTAATGCGTTTGGTGCATTCTTCGATGCACTCAATGACTTTTTAACACAAATAATTAACAAAGGTAATCAAAGTTGTTACAAATTAATAAATTTATCGTAAATTATAATTATTACTTTAGAGGTATACCTCAATTAAGTTGGTTATAGGCAAGAATAAAATACACTA
The DNA here is from genome assembly GCF_041468785.1 of Shewanella sp. 10N.286.52.E4. NCBI lineage: Bacteria > Pseudomonadati > Pseudomonadota > Gammaproteobacteria > Alteromonadales > Shewanellaceae > Shewanella > Shewanella sp. 10N.286.52.E4. The sequence goes on along the minus strand of NZ_JBFRJJ010000010.1, from coordinate 140,765 downwards.
AGGCTTAACACCTCTAACAATGGGGTTTTGTAGGCTAATCAAGGTTTCTGTTGATTGAATTTCATCAATAGATTGGATGCGATTGATTAAAACGTGCTGTAATCCGTCGATAGATTGGCACATTACCTTTACAAAAACACTGTAATTACCAGTGGTATAATATGCTTCAACAACTTCCTCTAATGCATTTAACTTTGATATGGCAGCAGGATAATCCCCTGCGCTTTTTAAATTGATGCCAATAAAACAACAAACGTCATAGCCTAAAGCTTTAGGATCCACTGTTATCCTTGCACCTGTGATAATGCCTGCTTGTTTCATTTTTTCAACGCGGACATGAATCGTACCGGCACTTACTGCAAAACGTTTAGCGAGCTCTGCAAAGGGGGTTCGCGCTTCTTCCATTAATGCTTCAAGAATTTGATTATCTAGCTGATCTCTTTGAAATGGAGTTTCCATAGTAAAATGCCTAATTAAATTATAATTAGGCATTAATTTACGATGAATAATGAACAATGGCTATCAAAAAGTTCTCATGAACAATTTATGCATAACGTAAACTGTTGAGGTTAATGACTGCAGTTATCAAGAAAAGGACTGGATTAAACTTAGTATTATTGCAATCCAACGGGATGAATAAAGGGCACTTCAGCATTGAATGTCATTTTCTGTTGGCTATATGGATGATGAATGGTGAGCTCTGCGGCATGCAGCAATAGTCGTTCAGATAAACGTTTCGCTAATGGGTCGGCATAAAAGCCATCGCCTAGGATCACATGACCCAATGCCAACATATGAACGCGTAGTTGATGAGAACGCCCAGTAATAGGGGTTAACTTTACCAGCGTTGACTGCTTAGCATAATTGATTATTTCGACATGAGTTAAAGAAGGTTTGCCGAGCTTATGATCAACTTTTTGTTTAGGCCGGTTAGGCCAATCGCAGATAAGCGGGTAATCGACTTGTTTTATTTCAGGATTAAGGTGGCCTGCTACTCTAGCGTAATAAGTTTTAGCAGTTTCTCTGTCTCTAAATTGGCGCTTTAATTCTCGCTCAGCGTTACGACGCAGTGCCACTACAATGACACCAGATGTTGCCATATCCAGTCGATGTACGATTTGAGCATTGGGGTGCTTTTCTAATACACGGCTATAAATGCTGTCGTGGTATTGGGCATCACGTCCAGGTATAGACAAGAGTCCTGAAGGCTTATTGAGCACAATAATATCTTTATCTTCATGGATAATATCGAGCCAAGGATCGGTAGGGGGAGTGTAGATGAAGTCTGCCATGGTAAGCCCTTTACAAGAATGCGCGGCAAAGATACCTTTCAGCTTAAGTAAGTGCAAGCAATCTATGAATGATACTGCTTGCACGCCCTAGTGTGCTTTGACGCCAACGTTTTAGTTATACCGCTCAAGGTTTATAAAAATCGTTGTTCACTTAACCTTTATAATAAGTCGCTTATCCAAAAACACTTATGAAAATGCGTTACCATTGACGTGCATAATGGTAAAAGTCCAGACAACAAATGCCAGCGGGACATGGACTAGTGCGTAAAAACTTTGGTCAAGTCGCGACATTCCTTGTGCATTCCAAATCAAATACACATGCCCAATGAGTACCAGTGGGAATAGGGACAATAAAGGATAAAGTGCAAACGGGCTGGCATCAGCAAAAATACTGTGGCTTAGTAGTGCCCAAAACACCATGAAACTTGTAGTTAACGGTGGGGCTGCTAAACGATATTGCTCCGGATAAGGAAACATCCTATTACCTTAAAAATAACAAAAGATAATACTAGATTAACCTTTAATTTCCTTTTTGCCATGTATTACTTTTCTATGGACCACAGAATAATGACGTAATCCAGCAGGACCATGGGATACTACGACCGATAACAGCACGATAAAAATTGTTATTTCAGGCTTCCAATCTGCCATTGGAATAAATAAACCCAGCAATAAAACTTTGAAGATCGTTAACACGCCTTTCAATTGAATTAACCAGCGCCAATCTCTAATCACTTCCCAAGCAAATAATGCCACGCCGCTAGTCATGGCTAAAATCCAGTAATTGATCCAAAGATTTTGTTCTATTCCCAGTAATAGTCCACCGCCAGCACCGACAATGCCGACAATATGTAAGGCTCTTAAACTGGTTTTGCCTAAGCGTTGTAGCCAAAATTGGAATTCAGAAACTTCTTGATGCTGCTTTTTAGACATGAATTACACATAATTGAGATGTTAATGAGGTAACAGCTTAGCAAATTCATCTTGAATGAATAGCGATCTATAGCAAAATCTAAATTATTGGTATGCTAGCTAGATGACATTTTATAAAAATAACACCGTGAATTGTTAATCGGTGTGTTAAGACAAGCCCTTGAGCTTGTTGACTAAGGACTGTTAAATGAAAATCGGATTCTTCAGCGCAAAAAATTATGATATTCAACATTTTGATGCGATGAATAAAGACTTTGGTGCCAAGATTGAATACTTTGATTATCGACTTTGTATGCAAAATGCCAAATTAGCGGATGGTTTTGAAGTGGTATGCGCTTTCGTCAATGATTCTTTATGTGAAGAAGTCTTAGTTGAGCTGGCCAAAGGTGGCACTAAAATTATTGCCATGCGTTGTGCTGGCTTTAACAATGTCGATTTAGATGCTGCTAAACGATTAGGCATCACGGTTGTTAATGTCCCTGCATACTCGCCTGAATCTGTCGCCGAACACACCATTGCCATCATGCTAACTTTAAACCGTAAAATTCATAAAGCTTACCAACGCACTCGAGATGCTAATTTTGCCTTGTCAGGTTTGGTCGGTTTCAACATGCATGGCAAAACAGTTGGCGTTATTGGTACCGGGAAAATTGGTATCGCCACTATCAAAATTTTGCTTGGTTTTGGCTGTAAAGTTGTTGCATACGATCCTTATCCAAGTGAAGTCGTTAAAGGTTTAGGCGTTGAGTACATCAGCCTTGATGAACTGTATCCACAGTGCGACATCATAAGCTTGCACTGCCCACTAACAGAAGATAATCATCATCTGTTGAGCCAAAAAAGCTTTAATAAAATGAAACCAGGCGTCATGGTTATCAATACCAGTCGTGGTGGCTTATTAAATGCGATTGATGCCATGGAAGCATTAAAGGTGGGTCAGTTAGGCTCGCTAGGGTTAGACGTATATGAAAATGAAAAAGAGCTATTTTTCCAAGATAAATCAAATGAAATTATTAAGGATGATGTGTTCAGAATTTTGTCTGCCAGTCACAACGTTATTTTTACTGGTCACCAAGCTTTCTTAACTGATGAAGCACTTAATGCCATTGCCTATACGACCTTGAAAAATATCACTGATTTATTGACGAGTCACCATTCAGATAACGAACTCAATTAAGCTGGTTTAATATCGTAAACAGGCTCTAGAATAGCCATTTTACTTACTGTGAAAGGATTAAAATTAAAGAGGGATTATGATCATTACCAAAGAAGTGCATGATATAGCAACGGCAACTGGCGTGATGCGCACGTATGTTTATCGCCCAGACGAGTCAGGCCAGTATTCAACGATTATTTTCTACTCGGAAATTTTTCAGCAAACAGCCCCGATTGCTAGAAGCGCTGCAATTTTAGCTGGCCATGGCTTTGTTGTTATGGTGCCTGAAGTGTTTCATGAGCTAAACCCAATTGGAACTGTGCTGGAATATGATGATGCTGGAAAAGACAAAGGTAATGCAGATAAATTTGCTAAACCGCTAGAGCATCATGACAGTGATACTGAAGCAATGGTGGAGTTTGCCCGTAGTCAGGCATATTGCACCAGTCAGGTTGGAGTAATGGGCGTTTGTATTGGTGGCCATTTAGCCTATCGTGCAGCGCTTAATGCCGATATCAGTGGCGCATTTTGTTTATACCCAACGGATATTCATTCAAATACGTTACCTTGCGAGCAAGGCAATGATTCATTGACACGAACTGGCGACATCGCTGGTGAGTTAGTAATGATTTTTGGTAAACAAGATCCTCACGTATCCAGTGAAGGACGTAAATTGATTTATCAAAAGTTGGAGCAAGAGCAAATCAACTTTAGTTGGCAAGAAGTGAATGCCCAACACGCCTTTATGCGTGACGAGGGCGAACGCTATGATGCGGCGCTAGCACTTCAAATGTATTTGCAAGCGGTGGCATTTTTTCAAAGAGTATTAAGCTAACCGATGAATAGAGCCCATTAATTTGGGCTCATAAACTGAAACTGAAACTTAAACTCTTAAACTTGAGCTCATAAACTTAAGCTCATAAACTTGAACTCATAAATCTGGCCTTATGCACTAGCATACGGTGAGTCAGACTTGTCAAAAATTGATTAGCTTACGGTATTGTTTTCTGTTTCGCTGACAGTTGAAGCTTCGACATTGTTACCCGCTACTTGAGTAACATCTTTTTTAGGTTGGTGCTCGTTACCAGCCTTTGAATTCGTATGAGGCAGTTTTATCACCGCTTTTTGCAACATTAAGCTATTGGGGTACGTCATTAAGTCCCCCTTATCTCGTTTTAAAATGACATGAAATAAGCTTATCTCGACAATAATACCCGTCATATCTTCATCTTTATCAACGATCCTAATTTTTTCGCCAATACGGTAAGGACACGCAAAAAATATCAACACTCCAGCAGTGATGTTGCTCAAAATTGACCATTGAGCGAACAAAGCGACCCCAAGCACAGCAAAAGCTGATGATACAAATAGGGAAACTTCTTGATAGCCTAGCCCTAATGACACCGCCATAATCGATGCCGTAATGAAAAATAATAAATATGATAAGAGCCGAGTGACAAGTCGGGTTCTGACCTCATTTATTTGCTTCTTCTCTGATTGCTTAGTGATGATTTGCTTTAATTGATGTTGCACAAAGAAAAACACCGCTAAGCAAATACAACTAATTAAAATTTGGGTCGTCATAGGCTTTATTTACTCTTTTGGGGCTAGATTTCAGATTGTTCTTGTTAAGTTTGAACTCAGACGATGAGAGTTAGAATTTATCCTGTAAACTGTCCAGCTTGCAATCAAATTCGTCATGTTGAATATAAGAAAATTTACAGTCGGATCACTAGAGTCAGTTAAATGTTAGATTACCAGCAGTTACACCAGTGCAACGATGAGATCGGCCCAATATTCGTATTAGAAGATAACGACTACCGTATTTTATCCTTTGGTGATAATGACGAACAAAGCAAAATCCTTAAAGCTAAGCCTCATGTTCCTCAGCATACTTATATTCAGGCAATGCTAGCGGTATTACTTTTCTCAACACCTAAAAGTGCAATTATTCTAGGGCTAGGTGGCGGTGGGTTGGTGCATGCTTTAAGGCGTTTTGATGCGGGGATTAAGCTCACTGCTGTGGAGCTTCGACAAGATGTGATTGATATTTCGAAACGTTATTTTCAATTACCAATTGGCAAAAAGCTTAATCTTGTTCATCAAGATGGTGGTGAATTTCTCGCTAAAGGCGATCATAAGCGAGTAGACATCATTTTTGCAGACATGTATATCGAACAAGGTGTTGATGAAAAGCAGTTAACCAAGGAGTTTATTGAGCATTGCCATAAAGGCCTTAAAGCTGATGGTTTTTTGGTATTAAATTGTTGGAAAGAGCACAGTAAAAGCGAGCTGTTAAAGCAAACGCTATCGCAGCAGTTTGCGAATGTGTATGCAACCCTAACAGGCGGGGGTAACTGGGTGATTTATGCCAGTAAACAACCTCACTCATTCAGCGCCGCAAGTAACAAACAGCAGCTACAGCAATTGTCACAGCAACTTGATTACCCTGTAGGGCGTTCACTGACTCGTTTCACCCAATGGGAATAAAGGTTTTAGAATATGAAACTTGAGTGATAGTGATTAATGATGTGATTGTTAGTCTGTTACTCTTGCTTGATAAGTGGTTGTTTAATAAGTACTTGTTTGATGGGTGCTTGTTTTAACCCTCATTATTTGGACTATTGAAATTGGTCATCGGAAAATCCGATAACACTTACCCTAACTTTATCGTCATTCTAAAAAACCGATTAAGGTGATAGTTTTTATCCGTTATATTTAATTCTGAGTTGTCGCTATTATCTATCCCATCAAACGGATACAGCTAAACACTTAATTAAATTTACGGAGCAATACAATGACTCAATCAATCATCAATTCAACTATCAAGCCATTCTCAGCAACAGCATTTCACAATGGCGAATTTGTTCCTGTGTCTGAGCAAGATCTGCTAGGCAAGTGGTCAGTTGTTTTCTTCTACCCTGCGGATTTCACATTTGTATGTCCTACTGAGTTAGGCGACATGGCAGACCATTACGCTAAGTTACAAGAAATGGGCGTTGAAGTTTACTCAGTATCAACTGACACTCATTTCACTCACAAAGCATGGCATGCAAGCTCTGACACAATCAGCAAAATCAACTACCCAATGATTGGTGACCCAACAGGCGCAATCACTCGTAACTTCGGTGTAATGATTGAAGAAGACGGTCTAGCACTTCGCGGTACTTTCGTAATGAACCCAGAAGGTGAAGTTAAAGTTGCTGAAATCCATGATCTTGGTATTGGTCGTAGCGCATCTGAGTTAGTTCGTAAAATTCAAGCAGCTCAGTACGTTGCAACTCACGATGGTGAAGTATGTCCAGCAGCATGGCAGCCAGGTGAAGAAACACTTGCTCCATCAATTGACTTAGTAGGTAAAATCTAAAAGTCACTAAAATCTAAGCGTAAAATATTATCAGCATTGGCTTGCTCATCTCATCATCATGAGTGAGCCAATATTTGATAAAACGGTTTCAATTAGATTATCTCCATTGTTCCAAATCATCTCCTGTCAATCTTAGGCCCCCTTGGCTCAAACAAGTTTCATCACCTTGTTGGAGTTACTGAGATTGACACATTTTTTTGCTCAACTTATTTACTTTTTAGGAGCACACGTATGTTAGATACGAATATTAAAAATCAACTGAACACCTATCTGCAAAACCTCAAGCGCCCAGTTGAACTTGTCGTGTCAGCAGACGCTAGCCCAAAATCTCAAGAATTATTGTCACTTGCTACAGATGTCACAGGACTGTCTGACTTAGTAAGTTTGACAGAAAAAATGGGTTCAAGAACCCCATCCATGAGTATTATTAACCCGCAGCTAAACACTAATATTACTTTTGCTGGTTTACCTATGGGGCATGAGTTCACTTCATTAGTGCTTGCTTTGCTTCACTCTGGTGGTCATCCGATTAAGCTTGCCGATGAAGTGATTGAACAAGTTAAATCCTTACCTGGTGAATTTCATTTCGAAACCTACGTTTCGCTGAGCTGCCAAACGTGTCCTGAAGTTGTTCAAGCATTAAATATGATGGCGGCAATTAATCCAAATATTACCAATGTGATGATTGACGGTGCTTTGTTTCAAGATGAGATCAATGAGCGCAATATCATGTCGGTACCAACGGTATACATGAATGGCGAACCATTCTCAGTAGGCGCCATTAGCGTAGTAGAAATATTAAATAAACTTGATGTTAATGCTGTAGCAAGAAAAGCCGAACAGATTAACAATAAAGAAGCTTTTGATGTGCTTGTCGTCGGCGGCGGCCCAGCGGGTGCATCTGCGGCAATTTATGCTGCACGTAAAGGACTTCGAACGGGTATTGTTGCTGATAAGTTTGGCGGCCAAGTGGCTGAAACTGTCGGTATTGAAAACTTTATTTCAGTATCTAAAACTGAAGGCCCTAAGTTGGTTGCTAATTTAGAAGCACACGTAAAAGATTATGACGTTGATATTATGGATAATCAGCGTGCATTGTCTTTAAAAGACGGCGGCTTATTTGAATTAGAGCTTGAAAGTGGCGCTAAGTTATCAAGTAAAACAGTATTATTAGCAACCGGAGCTCGCTGGCGTGAAATGAACGTACCTGGCGAACAAGAATATCGTGGTAGCGGTGTTGCGTATTGTCCACATTGTGATGGTCCACTGTTTAAAGGAAAACGTGTCGCGGTGATTGGCGGCGGCAATTCAGGTATCGAAGCTGCGATTGATTTAGCCAATATCGTTGAGCACGTTACTGTTCTTGAGTTTGATACCACATTGCGTGCAGATGAAGTGCTGCAACGTAAAGCCCACTCTATGGGTAATATCGATATCATCACTCAGGCTATGACTACCGAAGTTATAGGTGACGGTAAACGTGTAACGGGTCTTAAATATACCGACCGCAAAACGAATCAATCACATGATGTTGAGCTAGCGGGTATTTTTGTACAAATAGGTTTAGTGCCCAACACTGAATGGCTAACAGATACTGTGGAATTGACTGGTCGCGGAGAAATCATCGTCGATGGCAAGGGTCAAACTTCAATACCTGGTGTGTTTGCTGCTGGTGATGTGACTAACTCAGCGTATAAGCAAATTATTATTGCGATGGGCAGTGGGGCGACAGCTTCACTTGGTGCATTCGATTACCTTATTCGACACAGTGAAAATGAGCAGACTAAAGCAGCTGAAATCGCTGCTTAAATAAATCAAATTTTCGGAAATGTTAAAAGCTAACTTAGGTTAGCTTTTTTTATGTCTCTGAGTTAATCCGGCTGATAAAATGCTGCAAGGAGTTGCTGTTTTTGGGTTTGTAAAAACTCTCAATTTAAAATCAGTGTTTAATCTTACACTTAATGTCGCAAGTGATTAAAAAATGGCTATAATCAAATCATAATAACTCAAAAAATAATCAGATACATGCAAACGAAGACACCAACTTTTGAATTCCAGTTGCATATAGAGACGCAACAATACTTAGCAAAAAGTTGCCGATGGCTTAGTGTTTTATCATTCATTCTCACTATTGTGATTTTTGTTTCTATTGTGATCAATAATCCAGATAAAGACATCGTTTTTACTTCACTCAGCCTCATTCCAATTACGTTAATTTCACTGTTCGGTCTTATTCACAATTTCGCATTATCAGAAAACCTTCAAGTAAATAATTACAAAAGATTTTATGCCTTCATTTTCGCCTTGGTTCTCTGTTGGGTATTAGTGTGTAATTTGTTTTTATTTCAAGCATTGTCTGCTCAAACAACCGTTGAGTCATTGATCCACTTGATTTTAATTTCATTTGTGGTGGCGCTATTCCCGTCACGAGGATTACTGATTGTCCCCGTATTAATTATTGGTGCTTATTTAGTGATTGCGAGAGTCTTTTTCTTTTCTATCGACTTATTTATTCCAGTGATTAAAATGCTGAGCTTTTTTGCTGTGATTATTTCTGGTCAACAAGTAGTAGAAAAGTGGTTCAGAAAAGCGGTGTTTAAAGATGTTGAGAATCAGCGTTTGGTAAGCGAATTAAATCAGTTGGCACTAACGGATAGCTTAACCAAGCTGAGTAATCGACGCCATTTTGACTCAATGTTGAATAAAGAAATTCAACACTCTGAACGCACGGGCTTACCTCTGTCGATTATCTTAATGGATATCGATTACTTTAAAAAACTCAACGACTATCTAGGTCACCAACGAGGTGACGAATGTTTAGTCGAACTGGCTAAGTTATTGACCAAACAAATTAAAAGGCCAAGAGACGTTTGCGCCCGTTATGGTGGCGAAGAGTTTATCGTTTTATTACCTGAAACAGACCTTTCTGGTGCGATAGATGTCGCTAACAATATCAAAATACAATTAAGCCAAATGGCGTTTAAACATCCTGATTCATTAGCAAGTGAGTTTGTGACCCTATCTCAAGGTGTCGTCCAATGGCATTCGGGCATGACACTTGAGCGATTAGTTAAGCATGCCGACGATAAACTGTATGAAGTTAAAGACAGTTCAAGAAATAATATTGCTCATTAGCTTTAGATTTACTCTGTAAAGCCGATATATACAATTGTAACAATTCCATAGTCAACAGTTGCTTGTTTTCTTTATTCTTTGTCGTTACATCACATAATCACTATTACACAATTTACTAATTTAAATTCAATGTGTTGTAGTCAATTTGAATGACTTTGTTAAGTCATAAATTTACTTTTTTAGTGCTTTGGGGGCAATAAATGAATTGGTTTAGCAATATGTCTATTTTTAAAAAAATCGGTTTAATTTTTGTATTATCAGTGATTATTTTCGCTGTTAATTTAACGATCAGTATCGTAGCAATTAATAAAAACAACGATACCATGACCTTCATGCAAGATAAGGTTTCTCAACGAGTTGAACTCGCCAATCAAAACGTTATATATGTGCAAAGACTTGATGAACTTTATACTCAGGCAGTGTCTTTTGCTGATGAAGACCTGATTGATAATGCTAACAAGACCTTTGAATCATTAAAGAAGAACATTAATAGCTTAACAGGGCTTGATAATGAACAAGCTTCACGATTATCAACACTGAATCGAGAACTCTCCCAATATAATGACATAACCTATGATCTTGCTAAGGGGATGATAGATAACACCCTTGATATGAGTAAAGTCGGCGAAATTATTGCCAATAAAACTCAAGTTTACGACAAGCTTATCAATGGTGTTCAGCAATATAAAACCGATAAAGTATCTGAATTTAATAACACCATTCAAGAGTCAGTTAGTCGTTCTGAAAGCAGCTTGGCACTGACATTATCAATTGGCTTAGTGCTGTTATTAATTATGGCTATTGCGACTATATCAATCGCAAAATCATTAAGTGGTTCAGCAGGTAATCTAGCTAACTCTTTGGGTGAATTAGCTGACGGTAAAGGTGATTTGCGCCATCAGTTAGATGTCACTGGTCGTGATGAACTAGGGCAGGTATCTTCTAACTTCAATCGTTTCTTACGTCTTCTTGCTGATGCGATTCAACAAGTCGTCAGTGTGACAGCGCCATTACTGCAAAGCGCAGAGTCTTTAAAAGAGCGTATGGGAACAGCCACGCAAGCCACAGAAAAACAAAGCTTAGATGCAAAAGCAGTGCAACACTCAATGGAAGAAATGGGTATTTCTGTTAATGAAATTTCCCAAAGCGCTCAACAGGCAGCGGAAGCTGCAGATAGCGCAGAGCAAGAAGCGACAAACGGTTTAGCTGTGGTGGCCAGTACAATTAATATCTCTCAAGAGCTTAATGCTGAAATTGAAGTGGCTTCAGACTCGATAAATGAATTAGCCAAAGATACCGAAAGCGTTAATTCAATTTTGAATGTCATTACCTCAATTGCCGAACAAACTAACCTTTTAGCATTGAACGCTGCTATTGAAGCAGCAAGAGCGGGTGAGCAGGGGCGCGGCTTCGCGGTTGTTGCTGATGAAGTCCGCGCATTAGCGTCGAAAACTGCTGATGCAACTAAAGAGATTCGCGAAGTGCTATCGCGTTTAAAAGTAGCGGCTGAATCTTCGGTTAGCACCATGGATGTCGCTATTGGTAAAGCATCAGATAATGAGAAACATGCCCGTGAAACTGGCGATGTGCTTAAGTCAATTCAAGAACAGATTGTCAGTATTAATACCATGAACACCCATATTGCGGCGGCGACAGAACAGCAATCAGCGGTTGCGGCGCAAGTGAGTCATAACGTGGTTGAAATGAATGCTTCATTTGTTCAAACTTTAGATATCCTTGCTGAAGTACAAGATGTATCAGAAGGCTTATTAGGTTTCTCTGACGAGCTTCAAAGTGCGACCTCTCAGTTTAAGCTCTAACGAAATATAAGCTGTAGGATAAATTCACAGTTACTAAAAAATTAGTTACTAAAAACAGCCTTTAAAAACAGCCTTTAAAAATAGTAGCAAAAAACAGTCACTAAAAAGCCACCGTCAGGTGGCTTTTTTGATCATAGGTTTTGAGATAAAAGTAAACAAAACCTCAGAAAACATTTTACTCAAATTGATAAGTATAAGAAATCCCGATTTTATTGGTTTTTCCGTAGTCACTCTCAGAGATAAAGCCATAAAAGTTAAATGATTGCTGCTGATTAATTTTATAACTCGCACCGCCGCCAGCCCAATAGCTAGAATAACTGTCACTACCGACAGCGCCACCGCCAAATGCCATTAAGGTCCAACTTTCTCCGAGAGGCTTCATCGCAAAAGCGCCAAGATATGCACCATGGCTGGTTTTAGGGACTAAAATAAAGCCGTTATCATCTATGACGTCTTCTTCGGCAATGTCGCCATAGGTATAGTTGTAGCCGGCCATAGGAAATATTTGCCAGCCACCAGGGGTAAAACCGAAATAACTCAATGGAATAAATGTACCCACACTATAACCGTTAGAACTCGCATCATTGTCGTATTCATTGCGATTAAAGTTAAAGTTCACAATACCAAAATCAAATAACCAAGAACCGCCAATGCGCCATTCACTGCCATCATCATTAATGCGTGCGTTTACCATTCGCGTAGCATCAAGGCCAATAGATCCCGAAAAGGTAAATTGATCGTTATAGCCGACACCCGCTTTAGTGACAATTTTAGTCGGATCTTCATGGTGCTTTTCGTCAGCGGTAGCTAGCAAAGAAGCAGGTAGCGTACACAAAATTGAAAGTGATGTGAGTAAATGAGATTTTGCCATACGAAAAGGGAAACCTATTGATTGATGAGCAATGTACAGAGATAAATATCCCCCATTCTATCAAAGCTGGTTGCGCTATTTGGAATATCGCTTATTCCATTAGGAATAAATGAATTAAACATCACTGTTTGCTGCTTTGTTAGGCGCCACTTTTCGTCTTGTTAGCGTATTATCTCAAACATTATAATCGGCGAAATTGCTTCATTCATCGCTTTGATTTAACTTATTACCAATAGGTAAAAAATCATAAGCCAAGCTCATAAGAAAAGCGCTTAAAAAGTGCCTTAAAATCTAGTTTGTAGCTTTAGCTGACTGCGCAAAAGGACTCCAATGCCAAGCTTGATCAGAATCGTGTTAATTAATACTCACCTCCCAGGTGTAGTAGAACTTCAATTAGATGGACACACTAATATTTGTGGTACCAATGCGTCGGGTAAAACCACGTTACAGCGACTGGTTCCTGTATTTTATGGCGAATACCCAAGCCGCGTTGTTCCTTCTACCCGTGACAGTTTCGAGCGTTGGTACTTACCTCACGATTCAAGCTATATCATTTATGAGTATCAAAAGAGTGATGGTAAGTTGTATCAAGCGGTTATGGCATCAGCTGGTGACGGCAAAGGTGTTAACTATCGCTTTATTGCTAAAGGCTTCGAGTTAGATGATTACGTTAAAAACCGTAATGGCGATACAATTATTTGTCATACCATGGCAGAACTTGGCCGAGAAATGAAACGTGCTCAAGTCACTCATACTAATCTACTGAACACCCGTGAATATCGCGCGATTATCCAACACGATCGCAGTTTATTAACTACAGGTGGTAATAAAGGTGAGTTACGCACCTATGCGCATCACTTTTCATTGTGTGACAGTGAATATTCATTACGTCATATAGAGAAACTTGCTAAAGCGGTCCATTCCAAAGAAGGAAAAATGGAAACCGTTAAGTCGATGGTTGCGGCTATTTTAGAAGAAGACGGAGTTAATCCGCCAACGTCTCGCCTTAATCCGCAGCGTGTCGAGAATTGGATCCGTGAAAGCCAATTGGTACAAGGCTTTGAACAAATTCGCCCAGAGTTTGAGAAATTAGAACAAGAATTTAACCAGTTACTGAGCGCTGAATTGCGTTTAGGGACATTGGCTAAAGGTTATCGCGCAGATGAAACCTTTGAAGCCGAGAGACAAGATATCAATCAAAATGAATCTAAAGATGCCAGTTTACAGCTGAGATTATTAGATGAAGAGTGGAAAGAAGCACGTGATGAGATCAGTCAGGAGTTATCTTTTGCGCAAGGTGACACACGTAAGTATGAAGCTGAACTGGATGCCATTGAAGATCAATACGAAGGCTTTTTAAATGCCAATATTGAGCAAGCTAAAGCTGATTTAGACAGTTTGGATAATTGGCGCAGTGATTTAGAAAACCTCACAGAGCGCCATAAGCTACAAACTGAAAAGCACCAAGATATTGAAGCAGCTTACAGTTCTCGTCGCAGCAAAATTGCAGAGCAACTGCACCGTGAGCTGGAATCTCTTCATGAAGAGCAAGATGAAGCGCGTGAAAACCGCGATAGTCAGCGTGAAGCGTCGTCAGAAGATTTAGCGGCATTAGAGAATTTATGGCGTGATAAAACCGATGCTGGTAAAGCGGCATTTGCTGAACAAGAGTACCAACTCAAATTAACTCGTGGTGAGTTAAGTCATCAGATTGATGGCGTAACGTATACCGAAGAAGAAAAAATGACGCTGGCGGTATTCGATGAACGAATTAGTCGCGCCGATGAAGAGCAAGAAATATGTAATCAAAAAGTCGATCGTTTATCGAGTGATGAACGCAAACTCAGAGCAAAGCGCGATCAAGTCAGCGAAGCATTACGTATCGCCAGTGTTCGAGTAAATGAGCGACTAAGCGATGTGGATGATGTTAAGGGGGTTTTATTTCCTCAGTCACATACTTTACTTGAGTTTCTACGCAAAGAGTCACCGGGCTGGGAGCAAAGCTTTGGTAAAGTGATTGCGCCAGAATTACTCCATCGAACAGACTTACATCCAAGTGTTTCAGGAAATAATGACGAGTCGTTATTTGGTATTGGCTTAGATCTTAAAGCGATTGAGGTGCCTGATTATGCCGCCTCTGAACAAGACTTGCGTTTAAGGCTCAATAAAGCTGAAGATGCTTTAGCCCAAGCTGAAGAGCTTAAAGCTGAGCACGAAGATCAGCTGGTTGCCATCAACGATGAGCTCGATAATCTTAATAAAGAGCTTACCTTTGCCCGCACAGCTTATAAAAATAGTCGTGAAGATGTTAGGCGTTTATTTGATGAAAAACGCAGTACTCAAGAGCAAATCAATCAAGCTTTGGCTGATAGAAAAGCCCATGCAAGCAAGCGTCTTATTCAATTAGATAACGAACTTAAGCAACAACATAATCACCATTTAGCTTGGTTATCTGAGCAAAAAGAGCAAGCGCTTGAAGCGCGAATGGAAAAAAATGCTTACTGGCAAGATGTGGTTGGCGCACTGGATAACCAACTGGGGCAAATCAAAGCCAATATTGAGACTCGCCGCAGTAACGCCAAACAAGAACAGAAAGCCTGTGATACTTGGTACAAGAACGAGCTTAAATCTCGCGGTGTCGATGAAGCAGCGATTGTTGCGCTTAAAGGAAGCATCCGTGAATTAGAAAGCCAAATCAGTAACGCTGAAAAACGTCGAAGTGATGTGTTGCGTTATGACCATTGGTATCAAAATGCATGGATGATCACTAAACCTAAACTGCAAACCGACTTATCTAAAGTCAAACAAGCCGCACTAGAGTTAGAGCAGCAGCTTGCAAATAAAACAGCAGATGTGAAGCAACGTAAACAGCAGCTTGAAACCAAGAAAAAAGCTTCAGATGCTGCGCAAGTCGATGCATCCGAAAACTTAACTAAATTACGTGCAGTGATGCGCAAATTAGCGGAATTGAAACTACCACCTAGTAAAGATGAAGCTGATGGCAGTATTGGCGAACGCTTAAGACAAGGTGAAGAGTTACTTCTGCAACGTGACTATTTATTGGGTTCAGTAAAGCAATATGTTGAACACTTTGACTCGGTGATTGTCAGTAAATCCGGTTCGAGTTTAGCTGAGTTTTGGGAGCGTGCTCGGGATGAGTCGAGCTTTACTAACGATAAAGGGATCCGTTTACTGGATTACCGTAAGTTAGTGCCGCAACTTGAGCAACTGCTGAATGTGATGGTGCCGCAATCACTGATGGCTATTCGTGAGCAAGGACGTATTTTTGGTATCGATTTAACCGCTTATTATGATGTGCTTGCCGATATCGATCGCCGTATTGCCTCACAAAGCGCGCGGATTACTCGCGAAGTAGGCGAAGAGTTATTCCTTGATGGTGTTTCAGAGTCGGCAGTGAGGATTCGTTCGCGTATTAGTGAATTAGAGTTCTGGCCAGAATTAGAAGTGTTCGTGAAAGCCTTTAAACAATGGAAAGCGGATGGTTTTAGCCAATTGCCTGATGAGCATTACACCTCAAGTATGCGCCGAGCATTAGACATCATTGGCCGCTCCGCATTATCTGGTGGTATTGCTAAATTACTGGAAATTGAATTGCGCCTAAAAGAAGGCAACAGTGACTTAATCATTCGCACAGACAGACAACTTAATGAGTCATCAAGTCATGGTATGGCTTACTTAATCTTGTGTAAGTTCTTATTGGCATTTACGCGCTTATTACGCGGTAAAGCAGATGTCACTATTCATTGGCCAATTGATGAATTAGGCACTTTGCATCACACCAATGTGAAGAAGATTTTTGATGCTTGTGTCAATAACAATATCAGTGTTTTGGGGGCCTTCCCTAACCCAGAATCTGAAGTGCTTAACTTGTTTGCTAACCGCTATATTATCAATAAACAAACCCGAAAACTGCAAGTGGTTAAGCCTAAAAGTAATCCTCTGGCAGAACGATTAAGCCAACGAGCTAACAAGGAGGCTGTGTAATGTCTGAGTCTATAACGTCTACTTCAAACTCATTAAACTCTGTCTCTTCAGACACGCCTTTGGTCGGCACAGGGGTATTGATTGAACAGTTGTTACGCGGCGAGTTTATTTGTCGCACAACCAATGAAGATGGTTGGCGCGCGCTTAAAAATAGCACCACCTTTGAAAAGGTTGAGCAATATCTTAACCAAATTAATCGCACGATTTCATCGGCTGCTGAAGGCGATGTATTTTTTTGTGGTTACCAGCAACTAGGAGATCAAGAAAAGAAGGTTATCTCGAGTCAGTTTAAAGACATTTGTTCAGCGTTAATTCCGCTGGTGGAATGGTTAGTACTGGTGCAAGAGAGCAGTGGCCAAGATGCCCCTTTAAGTGAAGGCGCACCAATAAGATTAACTGAGCTGCAGGCGCGTATTGAAGATACGCCAGCCTTTATGGAACAACTGGCTAAATTAAGCCAGTATCGACTATTTGGCTCAACCAGCAGTAATGTCGATAACCAAATAAAACTGGTGTTTAAGCGGTTAGTTGAACTGGGCTACTTGATTAAGCCAAACAGCGAAAAGCAGATTTACATCGCCACGGGTAAGCTTGATTACCTGTATGAGGTGATTCGCTTTATTGATGAAACCGAAGGACTAAGTCTTGAAGCTCAAGCTGAAACGGCCACGCAACGGGATTTAGTATGAGTAATAATTTACATCAAGCCGGGGTTAAGCTGCTCAAACAGCTCAGTCGTCATGCTGATGTGGTTATGGATGCCTATTTAGCAGGCTCAGTCAGTGAATCTACTCATGATGTTGCGGTGATTGAGAAACTGAAAAAGAGCGGTATTTTATGGCGACCAGAACCAGACGAAGAGCTGCGACTAAAACGCTCGGTGCGGGCTTTACTAGAAGAAGCCTTAAGTGATGAACGTAATCGGCAGATTGATTCTAATGTGGGATCCGCATTTAGCACCATTAAGACTTTGGCTGATCATTATAAAGAAGCCCGTCATAATATCGATTACAGTGCCGCTGAAGCGTATTTAGCTGACTTAAGTGAACATGTTTATAGCTTTACCGATAGCCTAAGGTACTCCATTAGGGTGTTATGGAGCCGGATCAATAATGAGTTTGGCTATGTGGGAAGTATCAACGCTAAAATTCGCGAAAATGAATTAGCCCAAAGTCAGGTATCTGAGCTACTTAACGGTCTGGAGATGTTCCAGTTCAGCGAATTAAGTGAGATTGCCGGTGATATTCGTGAGTTACGACGTTTGCTGGTCACTAACTTACAAGAAACTTTAAGTCAGTGTACTCAAGAAATCAGTGCGGTGCAGGGCAGGTTATTGGAGCTTTTAGGGCGATTTAGACAAATCCAAGGCCGAACTCGATTGTTGAAAGGTTTTTTACTGCACACAGATTTACACCCTGATTATCAACCAGAAAATCATGTTGGCCATAAGCATGTTCCTAGGTTGTTTAATTGCGCTGAAGCGATCATCAAGCCTGCCAGTGTTGATGTGCATAATAGTCAGCATGAGTTAACCTTGCTTGATACGGTATCAAAAATTAAAGCCATTAGTCGGGACTTGTTACCAAGCAAAGTGCGTGAGCATAATGTTGAAACCACAATGACTGCAGTGGAAGATTTTGATATCCCAGATAATCCATTGAAGCTAGCTGTCGATGAGTATTTCTGTGAAGTCATTGATTCAGGTCTTCGCCAGTCGGCGCTTGAGTATCTACAAGCTAATAAGCTTGAGTGGGAATCCGAAAACTGGCTGTATCAAGTTATTGGTGGCTATGAAGGCTTACCCGACGAGCATAAAGCCTATTTTGAGTTGGAACCAATAGGTGAACCTGATCCTGTTTATAATGGTAACTTTATGATCCACGATGTTGAGCTATGGCTAGCATAAAAAGACGAGCTTTGAATTTGCGTTAATGGCGCTCAAAACGTAAATAAGCTTGTTAGCGGGTAAAGCAGTTAAGGCAACTTAACTGCTTTTTTATTGGCTAGAATTTAGCCAGTTGAAATTGCTGTGATGATTTAACAGTAGCGACTCATATGGTTTTATATTGATACATTTATCGATCTTACTGATAACATTATGATTAATTTTATTTAGTAACAAATGTTATTGCTTACGAGTGTTATGGCATCAAGGCAAAACATATTGTAGTAAGCCAGTGTATCTAACTTAATTTGGTAATTTAACTAACGGATCTCGCTGTTATGGAGTTGTGTTTTGGTTTTGAAAACTGGCATAACAGTCAATTTTATTAAATTTAATGGTTTAGTTGTTTTAAAACAGTCAATTATACCTCACTGTAAATATCTAGTTTCATTCCTTATAACAACTTATTGATCTCTAACATTGAATTATGTTGCATCTTGTTTCAGTATCCTTGTCGTTAAAAATAATTAAAACAAATTTTATCGTCGTTTTTAGGTGTTTTCTTTCTGAAGTCGGCTTGAACTAGGAATACAGAAAATTATGACCAAATCATTATCGACTCGAATTTTTATCGGGTTATTCTTAGGGGTACTACTGGGTAGTATCGTTCAATTTGCGCTAAATGATGTGGCGTTCTTTTCGGGGACATTAGTCGAAGTCGCTTCTGGCATTGGTAAAATGTTCGTCAATATGATCATGATGCTAGTGGTACCGCTAGTATTTGTCAGTATTGTTTGCGGCGTGTGTGAACTACAAGACCTAAAAAGCTTCGGCCGTCTTGGTGGCAAAACGTTTGGCTTTTACATTATTAATACCCTAGTGGCGATTACGGCTGCTTTTGCGGTAGCAATGTTAATCGAGCCAGGTAAAGGCGTTGATATGTCTAGTGCTGGTGGTGTGGATATTACCGCCACTGAACTGCCTAATTTGATGACCTTGATTGTCAATATCGTACCGAATAACCCGTTCTCTGCATTTACGTCAGGCAATATGCTGCAAGTCATTTTCATGGCGCTATTGCTAGGCGGCGTGATCAAGTCATTAGGTGAAGTTGCTAAAGGCGCAGTGAAGGGCTTTCAAACCGCTAACGTCATTATGATGCGTTTGATATCAGTGGTGATGAACCTTGCACCAATAGGTGTGTTTGCATTGATGTTCAAGCTTGGTGCGACGTTAGAGCCTGAAATCTTCTTCAGCGTGGTGCAATATTTACTGCTAATTCTTGGGTTGTTATTACTGTGGATTTTTGTGGTTTATCCATATGCAGTAAGTTTCTTTACTCAAGTAACAGCGAAACAATTCCGCGAAAAAACCCGCGAACAAATCTTGTTCTCGCTATCAACTGCGAGTTCAAATGCAACAATTCCAGTGACCATGCGAACCTTAACTGACAAGCTAGGTGTAAACCGCGCTGTAGCAGGTTTCGGGGTGCCGTTGGGCGCAACCATGAACATGGGTGGCGTATCTATTTACATTACTATTGCGATTTTCTTTGTTGCCAATGCTTTTGGTATGCCTATTAGTGGCGATCAAATTCCAGCCTTATTGTTCAGTGTTTTCTTATTGTCAGTGGGTGCAGGTGGTGTGCCTGGTGGTGGTATGGTGATGATTGGTGTGCTTATTCACCAAATGGGATTACCAGTTGAAGCGTTTGCTATTGTCGCTGCGTTAGACCGTATCATCGATATGGTGCTGACGTCATGTAACGTTGTTGGTGATACAGCGGTATTAACCATTGTCGACCAAACTGAAAAACCGCACCAGATTGAAGCTGAAAAAGCTTAAGTTTGATTGAGTCTTTTGGGGCTCAACGAACGGTTAACCCTATGCTTAACCGTTCGTTGAACATGGGGTTAACAAAAGGTCTGCATTAGCAGACCTTTTTTGTATATGCTTAGATAACTATCATAAAAATAAAGGGGAGGTTACGTGAAATTAGGGATTGGATTTATTTTAATACCATTAATGTTATTGATGGGGTGTCAGTCAACGACGCATCATGGTGAATCACTGCCACAATATACGTTTATTGCTCATGATAATGATATGGAGCGAGTAGCATCGGCTCAATCTACTGCTCAAGCAAATGGTAAATTGTTATTGGTGGTGATGGGCGCACAGTGGTGCCATGACAGCCGTGGTCTTGCTGCTAAGTTTTCGACAAATCAAATGCAAACCATACTATCCGATCGCTTTGAAACTGTGTTTATTGATGTGGGCTACTTTGATGACTTACATTATTTACCTCAAAAATATGCCTATCCTGCCTACTTTGGCACGCCGACAGTGATGGTGATTAACCCTGAAACCAGTCAACTTCTCAATGAGGTAAACTTATCTAAATGGCAAAGTGCTGACAGTGTTCCTATGGATGATTATCTAACGTTCTTTTCAAGTATTGGTAGCCAACCTGTCGCGCCATTACATAGCTCTGCGGAAATTGATCAATTTACCGAAAAAAATGTGGCGAAAATGAAGCAGGGCTTTGATCATTTAAGACCGATTTGGGCTGCGGTGCGAGAGGGGAGTGTAGATAAGTCGGATGAGTTGCAAGCTGTCGCCACTGAAGTGTGGCAATTTCGCACGCAATTACAAAAGGATATTGTCGCAATGAAACTAAAGTTAGCCGAAGATCCTGCAGCAAAATTGAATTTGCCCGATTATGCTCTTTTTAGCTGGCAGTAATAACCGGGCCTAACACTCGAAATAAAAAAAAACCGCCAACTGGCGGTTTTTTAGTTAAACCTCACTTAAAAGATGAGGTTTAAAATAAGCAGCTTAGCTGATTTCAGGTTCACTACTGTAATCAAGACCGTGATAGCTTAAGCAAGTTTCAACTTCGTTAGCTGATCCTAAAATTACCGCTACACGTTGGTGAATGGCTTCTGGTTCAATATCTAAGATGTCACCATAACCAGTTGAGGCTTTACCACCGGCTTGTTCTACTAATAATGCCATTGGGTTAGCTTCATACATCAAACGTAGCTTATACGGCTTCTCAGGGTTCTTGTTATCGGTTGGATACATAAAGATACCACCACGACATAACACGCGATGTACATCACCCACCATGGCTGCAATCCAGCGCATATTGAAAGACTTCTCACGAGTGCCAATTTTACCTAGCAACAAATCGCTAATGTAAGTTTGCATTGGCGCTTCCCAAAAACGTTGGTTTGACATATTGATGGCAAACTCAGCAGTGTCTTGGCTGATGCTAACACTCGGATCTGTTAACAAGAATTCGTTTGTATCAGGGTCTAGAGTATAAAGTTGAGTGCCATTACCTGTCGTTAATGCCATCATGGTTGATGGGCCATATAGAACATAACCAGCAGCAACTTGCTGACGACCATTTTGTAAAAAGCTGTTTTCAGTTAACTCACCAGCTTGTGCTGGTAGTACTGAGAAAATAGTGCCTACCAAAGAGTTAATATCAATGTTTGAAGAGCCATCTAATGGATCAAAACAAACCAAGTATTCACCTTGCTTATTCACTTCAACCACATAGTCTTCTTCTTCTGATGCTAGACCACGCACATTACCTTCGGCTTTGAGTGCATCTTTGAGCATATCGTTGGTGATAACGTCGAGTTTCTTCTGTGTTTCGCCTTGGACATTCTCTTGTTCAGTTGCACCTAAAACGCCTGCTAGTGCGCCATGGCGAACGGCTTGGCTAATTTCTTTTGAACAGTCAGCTAAGCTCAAAATTAATTGTGAAAGAGATTCTGATACAGCTTGTTTTGTAAGGGTTTGTGTCAAAGTTTGCATGCTTGTTCCTAAGACAGTAGAGGTTAAGGTCGGTAACCAGTGGTTAATGTTCTATTTTATTGCCACAGATAATACCTTAGTTCGGGTGACATTACAGCGTGAAAAAGATGAGCAATATATGACTTCGGACTGATTTGTTATAAACTCACGCAAAATGCCTACTTTAGGTTGGTATTTGGTTAAATTAAAAATAATAACAATAAGAAATTTACACCATCATTTTTTGTAAGGAATGACCATGATGACGAAATGGAAATCTACGGCACTTTCAGTGTTATCCGTAATTCCGCTAGTAATGACTAGTTCTCTTTTCTCGACCTACGTATTGGCCTCAACAATGAATATGACAGGTAATAACACTCCGCTTACTATTGAACGAATTCATGCTTCGCCAGCCTTAGCTGGTGCAAGCCCTAGAGGACTGAAGTTGTCTCCAGATGGTAGATTGGTGACATACCTTGCAAGTCGTGAAGATAATCAACACTTCTACGATTTATGGCAAATGGACATTGCAACGGCAAAGCGCAGTATTTTACTCAATGCCGATAAATTAGCTTCGGGTGAATTGTCAGATGAAGAAAAAGCACGCCGTGAGCGCCAACGTATTTATGGTCAAGGGATCATGGAGTACTTCTGGGCTGATGACAGCGAAGCATTATTGATCCCAGCTGCTGGCACTTTATATTATTTTACCATTGCTGATAACAAAGCGGTGGAGCTTGATACTGGCGAAGGTTTCGTAACTGATGCGCGACTATCGCCAAAAGGTAAGTATGTATCTTTTGTGCGCGAACAAAACATTTATGTACTAGAACTCGCTAGCTCAAAACTGACTCAGTTGACCTTTGATGGCAAAGGTCCGATTAAAAATGGTATGGCAGAATTTGTCGCCCAGGAAGAAATGGGCCGTATGACAGGTTATTGGTGGTCGCCAGACGAGTCATCTATCGCGTTTACTCGTATTGATGAGTCAGGCGTTGAATTAGTCACACGTAATGAAATTTATGCAGACGGGATTAAACTCACCGAGCAGCGTTACCCATATGCGGGTAAAACAAATGTTGAAATAGAGTTAGGCGTGATTACGCTTGCCAAAGAAGGAAAAGAGCAACAAGTTTCATGGATCGATTTAGGTAAAGAAAAAGATATTTATCTGCCGCGAGTGAAATGGCTACCTGATAGCAAACATTTGTCATTCCAATGGCAGAGTCGCGACCAACAATCGCTAGATTTACGCATTGCTGATTTAACCAGTAACAACAAGACTAAAACCATAGTGGCTGAGCGAAGTGAAGCTTGGGTTAACCTTAATGATGATTTACAGTTTTTAAAACAACAAAAGTCTTTCATTTGGGCGTCAGAACGTGATGGTTTTAACCACCTTTACTTATTCGATTTAAATGGCAAAGTATTAAAGCAATTAACCCAAGGTGATTGGGCGGTTGATGCGCTTGAGTTAGTTGATGAAAAAGCAGGATGGGTTTATTTCTCTGGTCGTAAAGATTCTGTAGTTGAACGTCATTTATACCGAGTGCCATTAGCTGGTGGCGAAATCGAAAAAATCTCCAGCCGTAACGGCATGCATTCTGCGGTATTTGCAGATAATAAACCTGTTTACTTAGATTACTTTAATAGCCTAAGTCAGCCGCCACAAGTGAGCTTACACGATGAAAAAGGTAAGCAATTAGCTTGGGTTGAGCAAAATGAAGTTAATCAGTCACACCCTTTGTATGACTTTGCGGGTCTTTGGCAAATGCCTGAATTTGGAGAGCTAAAAGCTGAAGATGGCCAAGCACTGCAATATCGTTTATTCAAACCTGTACCATTTGATGACAGTAAGAAATACCCTGTTGTTGTTCGCGTTTATGGCGGTCCACATGCGCAATTAGTAGTGAATAGTTGGAGCGAAGCGGATTATTTTACTCAGTATCTACTGCAACAAGGTTTTGCGGTATTTCAATTAGATAATCGTGGCTCTGCGCACCGTGGTACTGAGTTTGAATATGTTATTTACCAAAACATGGGCGATGCAGAAGTCGAAGATCAGAAAGTGGGCGTAGATCATTTACGTAGTCTGCCTTATATCGATGGAAACAATATTGCGATTTATGGTCATAGCTATGGCGGTTACATGGCATTGATGGCGCAATTTAAAGCACCTGATTATTTTAAGGCTGCAATATCTGGCGCACCGGTCACAGATTGGCGTTTATATGATACGCATTACACAGAACGTTACATGGGTCATCCTGAAAGAAATCAAACAGGTTATGATGCCAGTAGTGTTTTACCTTATGTGAAAAATTATCAATCAGGATTGATGATGTATCACGGCATGGCTGACGATAATGTGTTGTTTGAAAACAGCACTCGCGTTTATAAAGCCTTGCAGGATGAAGGTAAATTATTTCAGATGATGGATTATCCAGGTTCGAAACATTCAATGCGTGGTGAAAAAGTTAGAAATCACCTTTATAAGTCGTTGGCTGCTTTCTTGGAAAATGAGTTGAAGTAATGACGGTAGCGGTACTAATAGCCCTCAATGTGATAGCGGGGGCTTTGTGTTTAATGAGCTTAATTGAATTGTTTAAAGACAAAAGGCGTAAATAATTCGATCAGTTAAACTACATTCATAAGAAGTAACGTCTCGGTATTTAAAGCGTAGCTTACCCCTTCGTTTCGAGATTGAGCTTTAGCCAAAGAATATTCGTAATATAGTTTGTCCGTTAAGCTGAATTACAGCCAATAAAAAAGCCAAGTCATCGACTTGGCTTTTTTTATTTCCGCAATAAGCGAAAATTAATCTTCTAAGTTACCGCAAAAACGATAGCCTTCACCGTGGATAGTCGCGATGATTTCTGGCGTATCAGGTAAGCTTT
This sequence comes from Shewanella sp. 10N.286.52.E4, assembly GCF_041468785.1. Classification (NCBI taxonomy): domain Bacteria; kingdom Pseudomonadati; phylum Pseudomonadota; class Gammaproteobacteria; order Alteromonadales; family Shewanellaceae; genus Shewanella; species Shewanella sp. 10N.286.52.E4. The sequence continues at coordinate 115,591 of NZ_JBFRJJ010000010.1, read as the reverse complement.
CGAAATGCTTACGGATGCGACGAATGGTTACGTCAACAGTACGGTCATGTGGCTTAAGCTCACGGCCAGTCATCTTCATTAACAAGTCAGCACGAGTTAAGATTTTGCCTGGGTTTTCTACAAAGTGAAGCATCGCGCGGAATTCACTGCGTGGAAGCTTATAAGATTCACCTTGTGGGCTTACTAAAGAACGGCTGTTGATTTCTAAGCTCCAACCATTGAAGCGGTAGAATTCTACAGAACCTTTTTCTTCGATTTCTGCACCAGCACTATTAACGCGAGTTAATAAGTTGCGAGCACGGATAGTTAATTCACGTGGGTTGAATGGCTTAGTGATGTAGTCATCAGCGCCAATTTCAAGACCAAGAATTTTGTCAACTTCGTTGTCACGACCAGTTAAGAAGATAAGGCCGATATTGTTAATTTCACGAAGCTCACGAGCTAACAATAAACCGTTTTTACCAGGAAGATTGATATCCATAACAACAAGATTAATCTTATTATCCTGCATGGCTTTATGCATTTCTGCGCCATCGTTTGCTTCAGTTACTACATACCCTTCTGCTTCAAAAATACTACGCAGTGTATTACGGGTTACAGCTTCATCTTCAACAATAAGAATGTGTGGGTTTTGCATGTTATTTACCTAAATTAAAAACAATTGATTCTAGTCATGTTGCACTAGGGCGTTGGCGTGTTTATTAATGAAACGCCGATAATTTATAAATTTCACGATAGGTGTTTATCTATGTCTGCCCTGAACAAAACACGCTTCATGACTAGCTACATTATATACACTCAGCTTAATACATTATTAAAAGAGACATACGTGACATAAATGTGATCATAAAAAATCCATATTCTCATTGTATGCTGAGTCTTAACTCACTCACAATCAGTCTAAAGATCTATTAAAACAATGATTCGTTACACTATGAGATTAAATTGCTCATAAAAGTTCCTTGGCAATTTAATAATGTTCTATATTTAATGTTATCTAAAAATGTAGAACAAAATGCTCAAGCTTGATTATTTAATGGTGAAAAAATGTACCGATAAATGTAACAGCTTGTGCCACAACTTATAGTTATGTAGCAAAATCTAGCTAGTGGTGATTATTGTACTCGTTTTAGGCATTTGTTAACAAATGAAATGTTAACAAATTTACGCATTAGAATTGTTACAAAATTGAATTTTTTAATAAGCCTTTGATTTTGCTGTTTAATTTAATTATTATTCTTGTGACTTGCATCACATGGACTATGAGCGTGAATAAGGGTTTGCTACACTTAACTGGGATTAACAGAGAATATTAGATAATGGATAATTTAATTGATAGCCTTTGGCACAAGTATCAAGGAACACAATTTTTACTCACGCAGCGCTTATCTAATGATATTCCTTTCGCCATTGTCACCGCACACAATCCTCTTGGTAGTGTGCTCACTCCTTGCCAAAATCGGTTATTAGACCGTCGTTTACAGCGAAAAATTGAACAATATAACAGTCCATATCGTTCACTTATTGGCGCAGCTCCTGATTTATCGCATATGGAAAAAAGCTGGGCAGTCTTTATTGATAAACAGCAGGCGTTAGAATTAGGGCGAGAGTTCAAACAACATGCGATTTATTATGTGAACCAAGGTTTATTGTCTCTAGTGGCTTGCGGAGATGCGCCAGATGATGAAGTGATGATTGGCGACTTTACAACACGTACCCAGCTAGTGAATGAACTACCAGATTTGCACGAGTAATTTTTAGATATTATTGCTAATTAAGTATTGTTGTTAATTAGGTATTGTTAATTAGGTATTGTTGATTAAGGTGAGATCTCTGCCCAGAAGTCGTTAATGGTATCTTTATGTAGGTTTTATTCTAGCAAGAGCAGATTAAGGTTGAATAACAGCTTCATTCTGAAAGCGGATTGTAGAGCTAACTATTTATCACTTACTGACGGTTCACAATTGCATTGAAAATACGTATTCATTGGCGAGGTATATAAACCCTTTTAAGACATCATTGAGCAGTAATCGCTATTTTTGTTATTGCAGATGTATAATATTTGCTTCAACTATCCATTAGATTGTTTTTTGTATTCTTCTTTGTTGCTGTAATTTAAGTATTTATCTTATCAATTCCTTCAAAAAAGCTCTCCTGTTTGATTAAGCATTTAAATGTCGTATTTTCAGTATTCTGTTATTTAGTAACTTTATTACAAGTCTGAATTGACTTAGATGGTCATTTATTGGTATTTTTCACTTTCTTCCATTGGGAGAAACAGAAGAGGAGCGTTAGCTAGGTAGTGAGTCTGAGGAAAACCTATTCCGATGATGACTTATGAGGGAGATTAGCGCCGAGATATTCGAAGTGATTGGTTTAACTTCATATCGGTCGATTAGGCTGAATCCTAACGATTGTCACCTATTAATTGGTGGAGAGCTTCTGGTGAAAAGATTGCTGTTTCCCTTCTCTAAGGGTGCGTTATCACTGCACCAGGCTCTTCGAACGAAGTAAGTTCGGAGCGTAATCATGTTTTTAAATCTTATTGTTCAATCTGTAAATGCTAGTCAGCCTATTGCTGAGGTGCTGTCATGAGTTTAGTTGTTGCTAAATTTGGAGGCACATCGGTTGCCGATTTTTCTGCAATGAATCGCTGTGCAGGTATCATTCTTGCTAATTCTAATACTCGTGTTGTTGTCGTGAGTGCCTCAAGTGGCGTGACTAATTTACTGGTTGAGTTGACTCAAGCCAACGTAAATGACCAACGCCGTATGGCTTTGTTGACTCAAATTGCCCAAGTTCAATATGACATTGTTGATAAGCTAGAGCGCCCACAAGATGTGGCGGCAACAATTGATAAGCTACTCAGTAGAATGTCAGTACTTAGTGATGCGTTAGTGCTAGATAGAAGCAAAGCCATTATTGATGAGTTACTCTCAATGGGTGAGCAATGTTCTTCATTGTTATTTTCAGCAGTTATTCGCCAAAAAGGCACGCCTTCGAGTGCATTTGATGTAAGACAAGTACTGAGAACCGATAGTCACTTTGGCCGTGCAGAGCCACAGATAGAGAGTATTGCTTCTTTAGCCGCTGAACATTTAGCGCCGCTTTTAAATGAACAGGTCATTGTAACTCAAGGGTTTATTGGTGCAGACAGTGAAGGGCACACGACAACATTAGGCCGTGGTGGCAGTGATTATTCAGCAGCTTTATTGGCTGAAGCGCTTAAAGCTGATGCGGTAGAGATTTGGACTGATGTTGCTGGTATTTATACTACTGACCCTCGTTTGGCCCCTAATGCTAGACCGATCCCTGAAATCAGCTTTAATGAAGCCGCTGAAATGGCGACTTTTGGCGCCAAAGTATTGCATCCTGCGACTATTCTTCCTGCTGTTCGTCAAAAAATTCAAGTCTTTGTAGGTTCAAGTAAAGCACCTGAGCAGGGCGGAACCTGGATCCGTCATCAAGTTGAAGAGGTCCCTGTTTTTCGCGCCGTTGCTTTAAGACGTGATCAAACATTACTAAATTTACATAGCTTACAAATGCTACATGCTCAGGGCTTTTTAGCGGAAACCTTCGCAACGCTTGCTAAGCATAAAATCTCTGTTGATTTAATTACCACATCAGAAGTTAATGTCTCGCTGACACTGGATAAAACCGGTTCAGATTCAAGCGGTCAAGGCTTATTAAGTGAGTCGTTATTGCAAGAGTTATCACAGCATTGCCGAGTTAGAGTAGAAGATAATCTCGCTTTAGTCGCGATTATTGGTAATAAAATCGCTTCAACAGCTGGCATATGTAGTCGTGTATTCTCAGTACTAGAAAACCATAATGTTCGCATGATCTGTCAAGGCGCGAGCCCACACAACTTATGTGTGTTAGTGGCTGAATCAGAAGCGGCAGATGTAGTAAATTCATTGCATCAAAATCTATTTGAATAAGTAATGCCAATAAGGTTAAAAATGACAGCATCAACCGGTACTTCTAAAGCACTGACTTCGCAAGTTGAGTTGGGAGAATTGGCCACTGGTCAAGCGCTTACAGCGCCTTTGTTTAGTTTTAAAGGAAGCGATAGCGCTGCGCCTTCTGTGTACATTCAAGCAAATGTTCATGGCGCAGAAGTACAAGGTAATGCGGTTATTTATCAGCTAATGACCTTGCTAGAATCATACACTATTTTAGGTGATATTCGCTGTCTTCCACTTGCTAACCCACTAGGTATAAACCAAAAAAGTGGCGAGTTTACCCTGGGGCGGTTTGACCCGATCACTGGGGTCAATTGGAATCGTGAATATTATGAACATGCTGATATTATTAGCAATATTCCTCAATGGTTTGAACTAAACCAAGGATTATCAGATGCTGAGTTAGTCGTGGCTTTTCGTGAATTATTAACCCGTAGCTGTCAGCAACGTATCGCCAATACTTGGGGCATAAGCACAGGACACCGCCTTGCGGTTAGCTTGCAATCAATGGCCCACGACGCTGATATTGTATTAGATTTACATACTGGTCCGAAATCAGCCAAACATTTATATTGTCCTGAATATGATGTTGAAGCCGCTGGATTCTTCTCTATTCCCTTTTCATTGATAATTCCAAATGAATTTGGCGGTGCGATGGACGAAGCCGCTTTTTATCCATGGTGGCAGCTTCAACAATATTGCGCCACGCAACAACGTCATTTTGATGTACCGGTTGCCGCATTTACCTTAGAACTGGCTAGCCAAGAGCGCATTGATATGGCCGACGCTAAAGAAGATGCGCTAGGAATTTTGGCTTATTTGAGTCACCGAGGTGTGATTGAAGAGAAAGTGCTACCAGCTGAGATGCCGCGCTGGGGCTGTTATTTGAAAGACTACAAAAAGTTTCATGCACCAAAAGCGGGATTAGTAGAATATTGTGCAGAAGTGGGCAAGCCGCTGGCAGCAGGTGAGTCGTTAGTTACCCTATTAAGACTTGATCAATATGGCTCAGAACAAGCGTTAACGTCAGTGAGTTTACCTTGTGATTGCGTGCCTGTTTTGCACTTTGCTTCGGCATCAGTGCATCAAGGTACTGAGCTGTATAAAGTGATGACGAATGTGTTTGAGATTAAATGATGTATGATTTTTCCTGAGCTTAGAGCTTAGAGCTTAGAGCTTAGAGCTTAGAGCTAGAGCTTAGGCTTAGGCTTAGGGCGTAGTGCTTAGAACTTAGAACTTAGGACTAGAACTTAGCTATCATTTGGGACACTCAATACCAAATATAAACTGCGTAAGGTAAGTGGGTTAAACTTTCGAAATAACCCACTTTAATTCTTGTTAACTCTTCAATATTTCAAGTGGCATAGCCAGCATGTCATCACCAGAGCCTGCAAAGTACCAGATAATTCCAATCAAAATACCCACAGTTAAAAAATACCAAATCGTAGAAAATATCTGGCCGTATCTATCTAACGGTAATAAATGACTTTGATGGCGGGTTTTCCATTCAAACACAATTTCTAGGCTACCGATTAATAACAAGAAACCAAGTAATGCTAAACCTAAACTGTAACTGATGAACACACCGATTGCTGCGCCAGCCATACAGGCGATAAGCCCGACCATGCTGTTCATCGAAAAGGTAATGCTTTTTAAAATATGACCGCCATCTAAAGGTAAAATTGGTAGTAAATTAAACAGGTTTAGTAAGGCGTTAAAACTAGCGAGGCCAGCGAAGAATATATTGCCAGTGACCCAGTAAGCTATCATGCAACCTATCGACATTATTAAGCCAAATGTGGGCCCCATGATAGATATCACTACATTTTGCCAACGGGTATTAATGCGCTCGTCACTGACCGCTAAACCACCCATGAATGGGATGAGATAGATGCCTTTAGTCTTCATGCCAAAGTGTTTCATTGCCTTGATATGACCGTACTCATGGATAACCAAACAAGCGATTAATGCCAAGGCAAACTCGATTGAAAAAAGCCACGAATAGGCAGCAACACTCGCAGCTGCCAGCATCGCTTTAACCACTTTGGCACTTTTAAGTAATTTAAATCCTAAAGATGCCAATCCCACCATACTGAATTGTTGTTTTTTTACTGGGGCAACTTCAGGAACTTGTTGTTCAATATCCTTGGTATTACGTTGTCCTTCAGCAATGGTGTCTTTATCGACGAGCACTACATAGTTTATGAGAAACGGCTGCCATTGCACATCGGCTTCGAGACGGACTTTTATGATGTTTCTACTGGCTTCTGTAATGACATCATCAGTGCTCGATGTTTGCATGGAAGCGGGCCGTGATAACTCAAACTCATGTATGTTAAAAGCCTGATTATCTACAGATGCTGACTTTTGCGAGACTAATTGATTGTCCCAATATAGTTGTTGCCAGCCCGCCATGGAGCCTTCTAATCGTAGGCGTTTACCAAGGCATTCTATATTCAGCAGTTCCATAAATTTAGCTGTTCCATTGTTATGATGAGAAGTTGATGATTGGTGGTGTGATTTAATTGATACATTGTTCGATGCAATTATTAAAAACGCTAGGCATTCTGCCTGATAGGCAAAGGCGACTCAAGCTAAATAGATTCAAGATAAGCGACAGCTTCAATCCCTTGCTTTATATCACTAAAAACAATTTTAGCGCTACAGCAATGGCCGTTTAATACTGCGTGTTGTCGAACCAAATGGATAAAACTGACAATATCGATAGGGTGTTGGCTTATTTCAAGTTGAGGTAATTCCGCTGTGGGTTGTGGTACCTGCATCAAGCTTGAGTCTATCGTCGGTTCGATAACAATATTAAAGGTTAGCCCTGCAGTGTCTAATAGCTGATCTTGGTGATCATAGATGTGTGGTTGCAAGCAACAAAACTCTAGCCAATCTCTCTCACTGGCTAGATAAATCAGCTCTTCACTTTCTTGTTGCTTGATAATTGCAGGCCAACAAATGTTATCCATAGCATTTATCACCATCAGTTTTAATGGCTACCGTAATCAAAACTGATTTCATTATGAAGGTTTTTAATCTGACAAGGTCCATGCTCTCTTTGGGTTCGATTTTGAGCAGGGCCAATATGGATTTCGACATTGGAGAAAATATGCTGTTCAGCTTGAATAAAGTGCTTGCTGTAATAACCTCCGACCTCTTGTTGTAACTGTTTACACTCAGACTCTGCTTTAGCACGGTTATTCGCGACTTCTTTCTTTTCATCGAGCATCATTTTCACTTGCTCTATCATGCCAGCGTCAGTTTGCCATTCTGATTTAGGCGGAAGTTTTCTGAGCCGAGCTTCGATATCAAGCCCCATCACAACTAATTTTTTCGCTTTAGCATCGCACTCTTTAACTTCTGCTCTAAGCTCTGCTTGGTGCATAGCGCAATAAAGTTCTGTTTTTGTGCCTGCGGTTGCACCAAAGGCGACAGCTTTAATGCCTTTTTTAGCGGTTGCTCTACCGCCAACTAAATCACCGCGCTTTGCGCTAGGATCGCTGACAGTAATAACGCTATCCGATTGCGAATGACTATGCAGAAGTTGCTTAGTCACTAAAATATCACTGTGGGCAGTTAAATTTGAATATTGTACGAACTGAGCACAAATTTGCCCTTGCGCTGTGATGTTATTACTGAGTTCATGTTCTTTAATCTGCCTGCCAATAATGCCTTTGCTGACAATAACATCACCATCGGCTTCTAAGGTTGCTGATTCAACAAAGCCCATGACCGTAATGTCACCACTGCTTTTTACTTTCATACCTTCATGAACGTCACCTGTGATTAAAATACTGCCTTCAAAATCAACATGACCATACTTTACGTCGACATCTTTAATTTGCAGCACGTCATCGACTTGCATACCTTTTTTGTTTTCAACAGGCTGACCTGCCACCGTAGCGATCAGTTTATATGGATCTTCAGGGTCGATTTCTGTGCCACTACCAGGCTGCATCGACAGATCTTTTCCTTCAACCTGTAATATGGCTTCACCATGGATGTTATATCCAGCAGTGCCAGAAGTTGCAGGCGTTTTAACCATTAATACATCACCAGGTTTAACCATTATCATGGCGCCTAGGTTACGCATATCTACCGAGCCGTCTTCACGCTCTTGTGGTTGCAATAATCGCTCACGAGCAAGTGGAACTTTTCTACTCAAGCTAGCATTAATACCGTTGGCGGGTAATTTACCGACGGCGATAACACTGTCACAAGACTCACCTGGGGGAAGAATGGCTAATTGCTGAATAAGAGATTGAATTTTCGGCTTACTTAAGCCCATTTTTACTTTGTAAGATTTAAGTCCGTTGAGGATCATTGGCAGTGATGGATCTTTGCCGCCCCAAGCAGCTTCTAACGTCATCGAGGCAGACATTTTATCTTCGTTTATATCTATGATGACTTTGCCATCAGCACGCTCAGCAATAACAAAAAATAACTCATGTTGACCGTTATCTTGACCACATAGCGCATTGATTTCGGCAACAGCATTATGAATGTTGTGCTGCATGGGGCGCAGCATGGCAAACTCAGGTTGAGTTAGCAGTTTACTGACATCGTCTTCAGACACTGGCCCATGAGTGTTGGGGATAACACGAAACTCAACTTGAGTTTGGTTTTCATTAAAAACCGCTAAGCTCCAATCCAACATAAAATACCTTTTATTCATAGCCTGAGAAGGTTATCAGGTCAATGCGCCTTAGTGACGTTCTTGTTATTAACTAACAAAATGTAGCGGTTTTTTATGATAAAAACTAGTCAGAACGCAGTTGTTTTTTCACTAAATGATATATTTTTCTTAGAAACCTAATAACTGTTAAAACTTTGTTACTTATGAAAAAAATATAGTTTGTACTTATTGTTTTCAGCTGGCACGTTCACTTGTCCGAATTCTTCAGCAATTGTGTCTGCATAGGGGAGGTTTCTGTTAGCAACGATTTGCCAAACCCCTTTATTTGACAGGCTGTTAGCGCTTGATTTTACGAAGTCTTTAGCAATTTGTGTGGTTGCCGCTAAACCGTCATGGAAGGGTGGGTTTGAGATGATGCCATCAAATTTACCAGATATTTGTTTAAACCCATCTGAAGCATATACATTGGCTTTCATGTCATTTGCCTCAAGTGTCAGCTCGCAAGCTTTTAATGCCATGGCATTAATATCGATACAATCAATATTAAGACTCGGGTTAGCCTTTAGCATCGCCGCACTAATAACGCCAGCGCCACAACCAAAGTCGAGTACTCTGCCTGTGAGCTCGGGTAGGTGTGATAACAATAGCTCTGTGCCTTGATCAAGTTTCTTTTCGCTAAACACGCCCACTAAATTGCAGATTGTGATATTACCTTGAGGTGTGGCCAACTGATATTGACTCACCCAGTCATTAATATTCAGCTTAGGTGCTGCTTGTATAAGTTCAGCGACAAACAATAAACAATGACGAGCATTATCGCGTTTTAACGCGGTTGAATAATAGTTTGGTAGTAATTTAGCCAGAGACTTTACGCCGCCTTTGTTTTCCCCAATGACAATGAGTGTACCGCCAACATTAAGGTGCTTGGCAGCCAACAGGAAAAGGTATGGCGCGAGAGCTTTTGCTTTTGGGAAGTAAATCACCACAGTATCAAAAGTTTGTAACTGAGCATCTACAGGGACGTCATGGCCAAAATAACAGTGTAGGTTTGCTTTTGTCTGTTTTGCTATTGTTTGATGATGATTAAAATCTAAGGCTAATGCAGTCACTGAGCTAGCAGTATCCAGCAATTCAACAGCTAAGGCATCTGCTTCATGATTTAGAATCAGTACATTCTGGTTTTCGACAAATTGAATGTTTCGTAGCAGAACTTGAGAAGTGTTGGTGAGCACAGAATCGACCTTAATAAATTAACCCAATAGTTATTGGCGGATTATAGCAAATAAGTCGTGCAGTGTTTATCTCTAAACTCACTGAAAATGAGCAACGTCAGTACAACTCAATAGTGTGCTTCTTGATGCAAACATGTAAATGGTGAGCAAATAAAAAGAGCAACTCATCGATTTAATGGGTTGCTCTTAATGTCAGTACTAATTTGATTAAAAATCTAATTAAGTGCTTGTTTAGTTTGAGGTTTGCGGTAATAAACTCATCATTTTAGTTGCGATTTCAGTGTTATCTTGATGACCACTGAATAAACGCGAACCAGGCCCTGCAGCAAATACTTGTACATCTGATGCAGTATGTCCCACTGAAGTCCAGCCAGTGTTAGTACGTAAATCAATAATGGTCATGATTGACTTAGTCAGCTGCTTTTGACCTTGCATTCTCGCTGTATCTAAAGTGCTAAGTTCTTGCTCAGAAGCTTCGAAGCCGACAAATTTATTAAAACTGGCTTGCCAATCATCAGTGCCGATAAGCTGCTCTGCAATCTTGTTTGGTGAAGCGTTAATGTTATGCAGTATCTCTGGTTTCCAAGCATATTCACCATTAGCACCAATCGATAAACCCCCGGTATTATGATCGGCTGTAACGACCATTAGGGTATCTTGGCTTTCACGTACAAATTGCTCTACCACTTCAATTGCGTTAGCAAACTCGTCCATCTCGCCCATTGCAGTCGCAATGTCATTGGAGTGTCCTGCCCAATCAATCAGGCTGCCTTCAACAATTAACACAAAGCCTTGTTCATTTTGAGATAATAACTGCAAAGACTTTTTGGTTAATGTACTGAGTTTGTAGCCTTGCTTATCGTCAATGACCCAAGGCAATTGCACTTCAGCAAATAGACCAAGGACTTTAGGTTGAGAAATGTTTTCAAGCTCTGAAAATTCAGTAATGTGTTGGTAGCCTTTGTTAGTAAATTGCTTGAGTAAGCTATCAGAGAAATATTTTTGCCCGCCGCCCAATATGACATCTGCATCTGAATCTAAATAAGCTTCAGCAATTTCAACATAGTTTCTGCGGTGCTCATTATGTGCGAAAAATGCCGCAGGCGTGGCGTGGTTCACTTGGCTAGTGACGGCAAGGCCGGTTGATAAACCGCGCTCTTTTGCCATCTCCATTATCGATTTGAGAGGACGCTTCTCTACATCAACAGAAATCGCGCCATTATAGGTTTTAAAACCAGTGGCAAGTGCTGTGGCCGAAGCCGCTGAGTCGGTGACATAGCCACTTACAGAAGCTGGATAGGTACTTGCCATACCAACCAACAAACGGTCGAAGACTGTTTGTTCTATTTCTTCTGTTTCAGGGTTATCTTTGAAATAACGATAGGCCGTTGTATAAGCGGGTCCCATACCATCACCAATCATAATAACCATGTTTTTAGGTTTAGATGGTGCTGTTGATACTCTGACTTGTTTGCTGGCGATATTGGTAATAGGCGCCACGATATCAGCAGGTAATGTGGTTGGGTCGACTTCGTTATCTACTTTTTTCGCCGCATTGTCAGATGCTTTGATAATTGAAGTGTCCGATACACTAGAGACGTGCACTTGGATCTGTGATGCAGTTTGTTCAGCTTTAGTATCAGCTTTTGCTAGTAATTGTTCGTTAGCAAATGTGCTATTAGAAAAGCACAGGGTTATCCCGAGTATTAAGCTCAGTGTTGTTCTTATTAGCATGGTAAATCCTGAAAAACTATCGTGTTCAAAACTTAAAGCACCAGCCTATCAACAATGTTAATAGGCTGGATACAGATTAAGCTTGTTTATTAACTCGTACTTCAATGGCATCCATCAACATGCCAGTAATGTCGACATCAAATGCGGCTTCAATTTCTTTAATACAAGTGGGGCTAGTGACGTTAATTTCGGTGAGTTTGTCGCCAATCACGTCTAAACCGACAAAAATAAGCCCACGTTTTTTGAGCTCAGGACCTAATGTACGAGCGATATGGAAATCACTTTCTGATAAAGGTTGTGGTACACCGCTTCCGCCAGCTGCTAAGTTGCCGCGAGTTTCGCCTTTCATTGGAATACGCGCTAATGAATAAGGCACGGGTTCACCATCAACCACTAAAATGCGTTTATCACCTTGTTTAATTTCAGGGATAAAGCCTTGCGCCATCGCATAGCGTGTGCCGTGTTCGGTTAAGGTTTCTAAAATCACCCCAATATTCGGATCATCCTGTTTGACGCGAAAAATTGAAGCGCCGCCCATTCCATCAAGTGGCTTAAGAATGATATCGCCTTGTTCAGCTAAGAAATCACGGATACGTTTAGCATCGCGCGTGACAACGGCTTCTGGGGTAAATTCTGGGAACCAAGCAGTAAATAGCTTTTCATTAGCATCGCGAAGGCTTTGCGGCTTATTGACGATCAAAACGCCTTCTTCTTCAGCGCGTTCAAGCATATAAGTGGCATAGATAAATTCAGTATCAAAAGGCGGATCTTTACGCATTAAAATGACGTCTAAATCAGCAAGTGGTGTGTCGATGCTTTCACCTAATTCAAACCACTTGTCGGCGTTATCTTCAACTGTTAACGAACGCATATTGGCCATTGCCTTACCATTTACCATGGCAAGATCTTGCATTTCCATATAATACAGTTGGTAACCGCGTGACTGAGCAGCCATTAACATGGCAAAGCTAGAGTCTTTTTTAATGTTAATGTCGCTGATTGGATCCATTACTATGCCGAGCTTGATCATACTTTTATCCTTATTTTCTCAATGCTTATATCATTGATTAACCGATATCACCGAATCTTAGTTGCAAAGCGGTAATCGCAGTTAGTGAAGCTGTTTCTGTTCGTAACACTCGTGGGCCAAGTAATACGTCTGTAAAGAGGTGCGTTTCTGTCATGGCGATCTCTTCTTCTGATAGACCGCCTTCTGGGCCAATTAATAACCGCACTTTGTTATTTTTTAATGATAAACCATTAATACCATGTGCTGCCCGAGGGTGCAGGTTCAACTTTACTGCATCTGTTTGCTCTGCGCACCATTGGCTTAAAGTCATTGCAGGTCTGACTGTAGGCACAAAACTGCGCCCTGATTGTTCGCAGGCACTGATGACAATTTTTTGCCACTGATTGATTTTCTTTTCTAGGCGCTCGCCACTGAGTTTGACGCCGCATCGATCAGAAAACAGCGGTGTAATCGTGGTAACACCTAATTCAACTGATTTTTGAATGGTGAAGTCCATTCTGTCACCTCGAGAAATTACCTGACCTAAATGCAAATTCAGAGGTGATTCAGATTCGTTAGCTGTTTGTTCGATAATCTCAACGGTGACGTTTTTCTTATTCGCACTGACAATGGTTGCAAGATAATCATAGCCATCACCACAGAACAGGCTAATGTTGTCACCTTCATTCATGCGTAACACTCGGCCGATATGTGCAGCACCATCTTCGTCTAGTTTTACTTGCTGATTAACAGTAAGTTCATTGATAGGTTGATAAATTCTTGGGACGCGCATAGTAGATCCTTAATCAATGAGGCCGAGATTCTGACATTGTTTTAAGACAAAACTATTATGATTGCCTTGGTTTTTTGCAATAAGTTGATCCCGTAGACATTCTACTTGATCAACTGGATAAGTTTTATTCCATGCTTCAAATAAGCGTTTTTGGCTGGAAGAAATAGATAATCCATAGTCTTGTTGCATATAAAAATATGTTCGAGCAATGGCGCCGCGACTTTGCTTTGGCGGCTGAGCCTTACGACCTTTAAAGTCGACTACCATAGCACACTGGCCGTATTGAGTGGCTTGTCCATTCCATTCGCTAAATCGGTAGTTACTTCTATCGCCGTTCACTTCACCGACAGCAGGGGTTAGGTTGTGCAAGTCAGATTCCATTTTTTTAAATTGGCTACAGGTTCTGCCACAATTCTTACGCCCACCATCTTGCCAACATTGCAGCTGATGACCAAATTCCCACGCCGAGACCACATGTTCCCATTCAATTCTATTGGCTCTTGGGATTTGCTTACGGACTTGATAGCCGCAACTGTCTAAATCTGGTTTCCATTGTTTACCAACGACATTGATATCACAACCACAATAGAAGCTCGTCATAGGCAAAGAAGTACTATAAATTTTTTGAGCGACTTTTTTAGCACTTCTAAAACTAGTGGGGTGCTTTGCTGCTTGCGCGCTATAACTTGTGATAATGACAGCAAGAAAGATAAACAGCAGTGTTGGCAGTTGATATATTTTGTTTGTTTTATGGTACGACACAATAAACCCTAACTTCATTAATACGGCACAATTGATACGGGTTGGTATCAGTTGATATTTGCGAAGGATGGTAAGGGATTGGTACCTGTGATGCAATCAGATTAACTAATCAAATAAGCTATTTATTATGCTTTTGCTGCCAGCACTTGCGAGCAGTTTTTACAGCGATACTGGGTTTGATTGCGCAATACTTTATTGTGGCGTCTAATTGATAACTGCACTGGGCCACATGCACAATAATACTCGAACTGTTTACCTGCTACAGACTGGGTATTAAGTTGATGAGTGGTGTGTGCTGGGACGTTATAAACTTGGTGCATGATGCGCTGCCATTCAACGCCATGGGGCTTTACTCGCCCAAATAATTGATAACTTAACAGATGGCTAATTTCATGTGGCACGACTTGTTCAATAAATTCCGTACTGTTTTCTTCAAGTAACACAGGATTAAAGCGTAATTTATTCAGCTGTAAATGTGCTGTACCTGCACTTTTTCCTCTTAAGGTAAATTGAACAATGGGTCTTGGGAATTGACGCCCGAGAATTGCCTCTGCCTGTTGGTAATCAGCTTCAATCTTTTTAAGTACAGTTTGTTGAACTTCAGTTTTAGGTAGGCAGCTTTTAGCTATAGAGCGGGTATGGGATGAACCCACACTGCTTGCTTTGGTAGAAGAGAGCTTTGTTGGGCGACTAAACAAGGTTTTGAACATAGAAGCTGGCTTGTACCTGACTCAAATAATCGTGGTTCATGAATGTATAATCACAATACATTGTTATGGAGAGTTGGTACCCAACAATGGTGATATCAGTGAGTATATCTTGTGGAGCTGGATTGCTGCAATCCGGTTGCAGCAAATCCATTTATAGCATTGATTATTCAGCTGCTGCCAGTTTTACCATTTCAACGATTTGCTCAACGATAGCCCATTCAGTATCTGCATCATAGCCGCTGACTCTCGGGGTATGAATGTGACCTACTGGAATATCACGGTTAAATTGTTGTTTGAGTAAGATACTGCGGTATGAAATCTCATTTGATAAATAACCACCACCTGAACCTTCTACCGAGGTTTCATTTGCCAATTCATAAATTGATTTCGCATCAAACTGTCCACGGCTGATAGTAGTGACTTGATGATTATCATTCACCTGCCATTGGCCTTCTGCTTTTTGCATGGCGCTTACAGGTAAGGAAAACTCAACAAACTCTGGACCATTTAATGTGCCACCATTAAAAAACGGCGCTTTAGGTGCTGCTTTGTTCGCGCCAGTATAAACATTTAAGTTATCTGGGGCTGCTGCACTTCTGCCGCGAGCCGGAAAGCGTTCAATATCAAAGTCATCGCGTCCCATACTCACAGTGAAAATCATATCGATGCTGTTATCGCGATACATTGGTGTGAGTAATGATTCGATAATGCCGTTATCAAAGTCGGCAAATCTGACTGGGATCATCACGGTTTCAATTTGTGCTTGCTGTCCATTAACATCAAACGTCATACCGTCGAGTGCTAATGCTGTTAAGCCTGATGGATTGCTTTGGGTGATGTCTTTATCTAAAAAGAAAGGATCAAAACCTGTCAGTAAAATTTTGATGCGAGTTTCTGGTTTAAAGTGAATATCGCTTAAACCACGAGAAGACTTTTCAAATGCCTTAACAAGAATGTCTCGTTGCCAAGGGACGATGTTATAGCCTGCATCAGCGGTTTTTAAGGTTTGGCGCATTGCCAATCGGCTCCAGTAAAGCGCGCGGTCATCGTAGTTGCCCGCTTTTACATCTGCGACAGCTTGTTGCCATAATTTTGTACCTTGCGAGGCAACCATTTGGGTAATGGCTAACTCATCTGTTGAGGCACTAAGCTGGCTATCTAATTGACTATTTAAATTATCAAAACGGTTCGCCACATCCGCCATAACATCCATCACTTTAGGTAAACGTAATTCTTCAACGTCTAGGTTTGCGGCATCATTTTTGGCACAACTGGCTGCTGACGTTAACAGTGCTGCAGCAATTAAGGTGCTGATAATTAAGGGCTTGAACATGGCTATTCCTTTAGGATGTCTTTTCGTTGTTATGGTTTAATTTACCACGGCTTTCATACTAATTCATTATTGATTGCAAAGACTCTTGGCTACTATATCGTTTGGCAAAAAAGTCTAGAAAGGCACTAATATTATTGGCTAATTGCTTACGGCTTGAATAGACGCCATAAACTTTAAATGATTCCATTGGCCATTCTTGTAATATCGGCACTAGGCTGCCTGCAGCAAGCTCTTGCTTACAACTGTTATTTGATAACATCGCAATGCCAAAGTCATCTTGTGCTAAGCGTTTGACCATACTGGCACTGTTCACTCTCACTTTACGTTGAAAGCTTGCCATGGTCTTGCGACTACCTTTACCCACAGGCCAAATTGGCGCGGATAAACTGGTGCCTAATAATATGCCGCTGTGTTGTGCCAACTCTTGTGGGGTAGCAGGGGTGCCTGATTTTTTGAGATATCCGGGACTTGCGACTAAAATAGGTTGACGTTCAAATAACAGTTTAGCCACTAAGTCAGAAGATTCTAGTGGACCATATTTAATGGCGATGTCATATCCTTCACCGACTAAGCCAACATTACTGTCGGTAAATTGAACGTCCAGTTCGATATTAGGATAAAGGCGCATAAAGCTACTGCATAAGTTAGCGATCACTTCTTGGGAGAATGAGACTGGTATGGCCACTCGTAGTGAACCTGAGATATCATTATGGGTATTTTCAATAATGGCTTTGGCAGCATCGATTTCTTGACTGATAGAATCACAGTGTTGAAAGAATAACGAACCGACTTGAGTGAGACTTAAATTACGGGTGTCACGTTGCAGTAACCGCACGCCTAGCTGCTCTTCTAGCTGAGCAACCTTGCGACTAATGGTTGATTTTGGTTGTCCGATGTCTCGGGCTGCTTGGGAAAAACCTTTTGCTCTAACTACTGCTGCAAACAGCATCATACCGTTTAAATCAGGCACCTTAGCCTCACTGTCTCAAAAATGGAACAAAGCGTCTCCGATAGTTTAATGGTAATTTGACAGGGAACAAAGTTATATTTACCGTCTAAAAATTTTAGAGGCTATATAAGCAGAGGATCTTTTGATGACTAGCAAAAAGCAGCCCGTAAACAAGACAACAGCTCAAGCGGCTGATCCGCTATTTTTACAAGCGGAACATTTAGCTAAAGATTTTTCATTATTTCCTGCTCATAGCAAGCAATCTTTGGCCGAAGAAATTAAAGGATTGTTATCTGAAGATGCAATTCAATCAAACTTAAAAGAGTTAGCGACATTAGATGTCGATACCTACGTGACGAAAGTCATTCAGCCAACTCAAGATAAGAATCGCCCAAGTGCAAAGCGTGTTATTGCTGATCTTAAAGGTAAGATGATTAGCGAAACTCACCTTGGTGCATTCTACAGTGCGGAAATCGAATTAAACTTTGGTTCTCGTACTCGTCGTGTTGGTTTTATTGCCCAAGAAAGAACTACGGGTAATGGCGCTTGGATGCCAGAACATCACTTAGCTGCATGTAAAGCTATTCGTCACTTCTCTGAACTATCAATGCCAATCGTTTATTTAATTGATACTCCAGGTGCCGATGCGGGTGAAGTCGCTAACAGCCAAAACCAAGCTCACACAATTTCTAAAGCGATTGCTGAAAGTGCTAACGTTGACGTGCCTACCGTCGGTATTGTTATCGGCGCAGGTTACTCAGGTGGCGCAATTCCATTAGCTGCAGCGAACATCTTACTTTCACTACGTGATGGTATTTTCAATACTATTCAGCCTCAAGGTTTGCAATCAATTGCACGTAAGTACAACTTATCTTGGCAAGAATGTGCTAAATCAGTGGGTGTTTCGCCTGAAGAGTTACTTACTGCTGGTTGTATTGATGGAATCGTAGATTTCTCTCCTTACGATAAAGATGAGCGTCAGCATAATCTTCGCCGCGCTATTATCAGTAGTATTGAAGCTGTTGAGACTGCTGCAATTAATTTCGTACGTGAATCAGCCGATTTACGTGAACATTACGACCGTAGTTTGTCGCGTTACTTAGACCCATCTAAGAATCTTGTAGCGCTTGAAAACAACCAAGGTTTAGCTGTCGCTAGTAGCCCTACAATGCACCACAATCTATTTGGTAGTGCATACCGTTATTTACGTTACCTGACACTGCGTAGCCGTATTCATTCAATTTCTGTTGAACAGTACGGTCGTTTATCAAAAGTGAGTGTGCCAGAAGGGGACTTACTTGAACGTATCCAGCAAGAGCAAGACAGTGTCTTCCAAGCTTGGTTATCAACACCTGATAAGCTGGTTTACGATGAAGAATTGAATAAGCTTTGGGGCACGTTCGATAGTAAGCGTAATGAAATCTCTACTGAGCGTAACGTGATTACACGTTTCATTTTAGGTGAACCAAAAGAGAACTATAAAAAAGCCCGTAAAGCATTATTGTTCAACATTGGTTGGTCTTTATATCATCGCTGGAAGAGTAACGCAGCTAACAACTTTAAGGGATTAATTAAACACCTTGAGTCATTACCTGCATCTAAAACGCAAGCACCTTGGCCAGAATTAAACCAGTTAACAGTACTGGATATTGTAGTTAACGATGAGCTGCGTGAAGATTTCATTTGGCAATGTCATAACGTACTTATCTTTAATGCGTTATACGACAATGTGGTTCAGAACTTAGCGTCGATTTCGAAAGAAGCGATGATGTCTAAGAGTCTTTCTCGTGAGTCAGTTGATAAGCTACTACATACCTCTATCGATATTGCACTCTCAAAAAATGATGACGCAAACGATAAAGCTAAGTTCTATAAATGGCTTAAATTCTTCATGGACCAATCTAACCGTGCAGAATTACTGACACGTGTAGAGCAATGGAAGAGTGTTGGTAACCCACAATTAAACGACAGCTTATTCGTTATCTTGACCTATTTCTTTGAGCGTTTATTACCTGAATACTTTGACAGTGAAGAAGACCAAAGCAAGTACACAGGTGCAATTAACCCTGTGCGTATTGGTCGTCGTAAAGATTTCTGGAACCGCCTCACCATGGGCTATCAAGATCTATTAATCCAAAAAGTACTTCGCGACGAAAAGCGCCAAGGAAAAATGGGTTGGGAGAATGTTATAGGTAAGTTCTTCACTGAATTTGAAGAGTTAAATGGCGACAAAATGTCGGCTAACTTACTTAACTTCCCAGGTTTCCGTTTATCAATTGAAGATGCATTAGACAAAGGCATTCGCCCATGTGGTTTGATTACCGGTGTCGCTGACTTTGAGCATGGTGATAACAAACATCGCGTTGGTGTTGCCGTATCAAATATTGCTTTCCAAGCGGGTGCATTCGATATGGCCAGTGCTGAAAAATTCAGCGCGCTATTGATTGAATGTGCTAAGCGTAAATTGCCAGTGGTGTGCTTCATCAGTTCTGGTGGTATGCAAACCAAAGAAGGTGCAGCTGCACTATTCTCAATGGCTGTGGTTAATGACCGTATCACGCGTTTTGTCCGTGATAACGAATTACCAGTATTGATGTTCGGTTTTGGTGATTGTACCGGTGGTGCACAAGCAAGTTTTGTTACCCATCCATTAGTGCAAACTTATTACCTATCTGGCACCAACATGCCATTTGCTGGCCAAATGGTAGTACCTGCTTACTTACCGTCTACAGCAACGCTATCGAACTATTTGTCGAAAGTACCTGGTGCAATGACTGGTTTGGTTCACAATCCGTTCAGCGATACGTTAGATAGCCATTTATCAAGCATTGACCCATTAATGCCGCTACCTAATTTACATGCCAATGAAATCATTGCTAAAGCACTATCAAGCTTAGTGCCTGAAGTGAAAGCAATAGAAGAGAAGATTGTTCAAGACGACCCTCGTGAGCTAATGAAGCCTATCGATAAGGTCTTAGTACATGCTCGTGGCTGTACAGCGGTTAAACTGATCCGCAAAGCACACGATAACAAGATTAACGTCGTACTTGTGGCATCAGATCCAGATATGACTTCAGTCCCAGCAGATATGCTTAAGGTGAACGATAAGCTTGTTTGTATTGGTGGTAATACATCTGACGAAAGTTACTTGAATGCATACTCTGTATTGAAAGTTGCTGATTACGAAAACGTTGATGCGCTTCACCCAGGTATTGGTTTCTTATCAGAAAGCCCACAGTTTGCGGCTCTATGTGTTAACAATGGCGTTAACTTTGTTGGTCCAAGTGTGCATTCAATGACGACGATGGGTAACAAATCAAATGCGATTAAGACTTCACAGGACCAAAATGTACCGGTAGTACCTGGTTCACACGGTATTTTGACTAACGCTGAGCAAGCGGTGAACGTTGCACTTGAAATTGGTTACCCAGTGTTGCTTAAAGCGGTACAAGGTGGTGGCGGTAAAGGTATTCAGGTTGTCACTAAGCCTGAAGACATGATTGGTTTATTCCAAAAGACCTCTACAGAAGCCGCAGCAGCCTTTGGTAATGGCGATTTATATTTAGAGAAGTATGTAACGTCTCTGCGTCACATCGAAGTTCAGTTATTACGTGATAAATTTG
Source organism: Shewanella sp. 10N.286.52.E4 (assembly GCF_041468785.1). NCBI lineage: Bacteria > Pseudomonadati > Pseudomonadota > Gammaproteobacteria > Alteromonadales > Shewanellaceae > Shewanella > Shewanella sp. 10N.286.52.E4. The sequence goes on along the minus strand of NZ_JBFRJJ010000010.1, from coordinate 94,839 downwards.
GTAACACCAAAGTATTGGGTATTCGTGACTGTTCAGTGCAACGCAACAACCAGAAAGTGATTGAAGAGTCTGGTTCTACTATGTTGCCTGAAGAGCTGAAACAACGTGTACTTGAATATACTCGTGCTTTAGGTGATGCGACTGATTACATGGGCGCAGGTACGGTTGAATTCATTTACAACCTTGATGCTAACGAAGTGTATTTCATGGAAATGAATACCCGTCTTCAGGTAGAGCATCCAGTAACGGAAGCGACATCAGGAATCGATATTGTAAGTGCACAGTTTGATATTGCTGCGGGCCGTTCAATTGAAGATCTACAACCTGTTGATCAAGGTTACGCCATGGAAGTGCGCGTAACAGCTGAAAAAGCAGCACTTGATAGTGAAGGTGTACTGCAGTTATTACCTAACCCAGGAATGATCACTGAATGCGTTATGCCTGAACGTGATGACATTGAAATCATTTCTATTGCTGAGACTGGCAAAGAAGTATCGCCGTACTACGATAGCTTAATTGCACAAATCATTATTCGCGGCGAATCACGTGAAGATGTTGTCACTAAGATGTCTGAGTATCTTGATAATGTCGTGATTAAAGGTATCGCAACCAATATTCCATTATTGAAGCTGATTCTTAAAGATGCGACGTTTAATGAAGGTGTTTACGATACAAACTACTTGCCGCGCTTAATGGCTGAGTTAGATGTGCCTGCACTAGTTGCTGAAATGGAAGCCGCTGCTGAAACGGTCGGTTTAGATACTGAATCACTGCGCGTTGCTGAAAGTAATGAGCTTAAAGTATTGGCACAAGGTGCAGGTATCTTCTATACCTCACCAGCACCAGGTGAGCCAGACTTTGTTAAAGAAGGTGACATTGTTACTGTGGATCAGAATTTAGCGCTGACAGAAGCGATGAAGATGTTCTCGCAAGTAACTCTAGCTGGATTTAACCGTCAAAACGCTGTGCTGTACCCTGAAAATCAGAAATACCGAATTGAGCGTATTCTGAATGGTAATGGCCAGCAGGTTTCTCAAGGCGATTTACTGTTTGTTATTTTACCTATTGATGGTGAGTAACAATCAATTAGCGTGATAGCAATGCTATTACGCTAACAAAATTGCTTAATTAAATCCTCAGTTGAAAAACTGGGGATTTTTTATCGCTATGCAAGATTGAACTCGACACAAATTAACGTAATTAAGATTGAATGAATTGATATAAATTCGCTTTTTTGTTGCCGATTGCAGAAAAAATGTCTTACTCAACCTATTCGTCATAAAAAATACACGATTTGGGTCTGAAAAACTAAGTTGTTTGAAAAATAAACAATAACTTTTATTTTATTGTTTTATTTAGGAATAATGAAATTAAAGGCAATTTTTTTTTGCAAAATGTGATAAATTTTGCAAGTCCTATTTGCGCATTTGAAGGTTCCCACTTACAATATGCGCCTAAAATAACCAGATGTGCGGTGTGTTAAGCTTTTTTCATACTCCGTGTACCTCTTAACTAATCATTAAAGTTGAATCATGACCGAATTATCCAAATACAGAAACATTGGTATCTTCGCTCACGTTGACGCGGGTAAAACCACGACCACCGAGCGTATCCTTAAGCTAACCGGTAAGATCCACAAGATCGGTGAAGTGCATGATGGTGAATCTACTACTGACTTCATGGAACAGGAAGCTGAGCGCGGTATTACCATTCAGTCAGCAGCAGTAAGCTGTTTCTGGAATGACCACCGTTTTAACGTTATCGACACTCCAGGCCACGTTGACTTCACTGTTGAAGTATATCGTTCGCTTAAAGTTCTTGATGGTGGTGTTGGTGTATTCTGTGGTTCTGGTGGTGTTGAGCCTCAGTCAGAAACTAACTGGCGCTATGCTAACGAATCAGAAGTAGCTCGTATCATCTTCGTAAACAAATTAGACCGTATGGGTGCTGATTTCTTACGCGTTGTTAAGCAAACTCAAGATGTTCTTGCAGCTAACCCATTAGTTATGGTTTTACCGATTGGTATCGAAGATGAGTTTACAGGTGTTGTTGACCTATTAACTCGTAAAGCTTGGATATGGGATGAAACTGGTGAAGCTGAAAACTACAAGATCGAAGACGTTCCAGCTGATATGGTTGACATGGTAGAAGAATACCGTGAAATGCTAATCGAAACTGCTGTTGAGCAAGACGACGATCTAATGGAAGCTTACATGGAAGGCGAAGAGCCTGCTATGGAAGACATTAAGCGTTGTATCCGTAAGGGTACTCGTACAATGGCATTCTTCCCAACATACTGTGGTTCTGCGTTCAAGAACAAAGGTATGCAGCTTCTTCTTGATGCTGTTGTTGACTACCTACCTGATCCAGTTGAAGTTGATCCTCAGCCTCTTACTGATGAAGAAGGTAACGAAACAGGCGAGCACGCTTTAGTTTCAGTTGACGAGCCATTCAAAGCTTTAGCATTCAAAATCATGGATGACCGTTTTGGTGCACTAACTTTCGTACGTATCTACTCAGGTAAGATCAAGAAAGGTGACACCATCCTTAACTCGTTTACAGGTAAAACTGAACGTGTTGGTCGTATGGTTGAGATGCAAGCTGATGAGCGTAACGAATTAGATTCAGCGCAAGCTGGTGATATTATCGCTATCGTTGGTATGAAGAATGTTCAAACTGGTCACACTTTATGTGATGTTAAACATCCTTGTACTCTTGAAGCAATGGTATTCCCAGAGCCAGTTATCTCTATCGCTGTAGCACCTAAAGATAAAGGTGGTTCAGAGAAAATGGGTATCGCTATCGGTAAAATGATTGCAGAAGATCCATCTTTCCGCGTAGAAACTGATGAAGATTCAGGCGAAACCATCCTTAAAGGTATGGGTGAGCTTCACTTAGACATTAAAGTAGACATCCTTAAGCGTACTTACGGTGTTGACTTAATCGTTGGTGAACCTCAAGTTGCTTACCGTGAAACTATTACTCGTGAAATCGAAGATAGCTACACGCATAAGAAACAGTCTGGTGGTTCTGGTCAGTTTGGTAAAATTGACTACATCATCCGTCCAGGTGAGCAAAACACTGGTTTCACTTTCAGCTCTAAAGTTGTTGGTGGTAACGTACCGAAAGAATTCTGGCCTGCAGTTGAGAAAGGTTTCGCATCATTGATGGGAACTGGTACTGTTGCTGGTTTCCCAGTATTAGATGTTGAATTAGAACTTTTAGATGGTGCTTTCCACGCAGTTGATTCGTCAGCTATCGCGTTCGAAATTGCTGCTAAAGGCGCATTCCGTCAGTCTATGCCTAAAGCCGGTGCACAACTTCTTGAGCCTATCATGAACGTTGATGTATTCAGCCCAGATGATAACGTCGGTGACGTTATTGGTGACCTTAACCGTCGCCGTGGTATGATCAAAGACCAAATGGCTGGTGTTACTGGTGTTCGTATTAAAGCTGACGTACCGTTATCAGAAATGTTCGGTTACATCGGTTCACTACGTACTATGACATCAGGTCGTGGCCAATTCTCTATGGAATTCGCTCACTACTCACCATGTCCAAACAGTGTTTCTGAAAAAGTAATTGCTGAAGTTAAAGAACGTGAAGCTAATAAGTAATTATTAACTAAACTCTTTAATTAAAAAACCGCTGCCTTTGCAGCGGTTTTTTTATGGGTCATTTTCAAGCTTAGGTTCAAATAAGTACTTAACTTTATATTAAATAAGAAGGTGAGAGAATAAATTAACTTCATTTATATATTCTTTAGAATCATGCCTTTCGACAAAAGTCATTAATAGACAATGTCAGCATTTAGTAGAAAACTGCGGTTGCTAACTTGAATCGTCTATTCTGAAATCAGTTATTGCAAGCTGTAGTTTAAGAGCATTGAGATAGGGCTTTAATCACTGTGTTGACTGTGTTGACTGTGTTGACTGTGTTGACTGTGTTGACTGCAGGCAGGTGCAGGTGTTGATAATGAAACTGTGCCAATATAATAATTAGCACAGCTCCATTTCTCTGCAGAGAGTAAGTATTAAAATAAGGGTTTATTACTTAACAGTTGCTCTTAACATCCAAGCTGTTTTTTCATGGATCCCCATTCTATCTGACACCAGTGAAGCCGTTGATTCATCATCAGCCTCTTGGGCTATTTTTAACACGCTTCGCGCCGTTTTTATCACTTGCTCATGGCCTTTTGTCAGTAGCTTAACCATTTCTATTGATGTAGGTACACCATCAACTTCAATAATTGAACTGAGTTCGGCAAACTCTTTATAAGTACCTGGAGCAGGTTCATCAAGCGTACGAATACGTTCTGCTATGTCGTCGACTGCAGTTGCCAGTTCGGTATAGTGCTCCTCGAACATTAAGTGTAATTCGCGAAATTGCAGGCCTGTTACATTCCAATGGAAATTATGAGTTTGTAAATATAAGGTGTAAGAGTCAGCAAGCAATCGCTTTAGACCATATGCAATCTCTGCTCTGTTTTCTTTACTAATGCCAATATCAATATCTGTCATAACTCATTCCTCGTATCTGATATTTGTAAGCTGTTACACCTTAAGTGTTACTTGAGGTGTAAAAATTAATATGTTTAAAAGTCGTCCTGCGGGTGAGTAGGCGTGCTACTCACCACAGGCTAGTTTGGTGTTAAGCGGTTAGCTTTGTTTAAAACCTGTCAGCATTCATTAATTTCACCCATGTTGCGACGAAGTCGTTTACAAACTTTTCTTTGTTGTCATCTTGTGCGTATAACTCGGCATAAGCACGTAAAATAGAGTTTGAGCCGAAGACAAGATCAACGCGAGTGGCAGTCCACTTTAGCTGGTCAGTTTGACGGTCGACAATGTCATATAGGTTCTTTGCAGCTGGTTTCCAGCTGTACTTCATATCGGTCAGATTAACGAAGAAGTCGTTGGTCAATGCGCCTTCGTTATCAGTAAAGACTCCGTGTTTAGTACCGCCATAGTTTGTACCAATAACACGCATACCACCGACGAGTAATGTCATTTCACATGCAGTTAGTCCCATGAGTTGAGAACGATCTAACAAGAGTTCTTCAGCACTGACCACATAGTCTTTTTTCAGCCAGTTTCTAAAGCCATCATGAAGTGGCTCAAGTACGTCAAAAGAAGCTGCATCTGTCATTGCATCTGTAGCATCGCCGCGTCCAGCAGAGAATGGTACAACAATATCGACACCTGCTTTTTTGGCAGCAGCTTCAATGCCCGCATTACCACCTAATACAATAACGTCTGCAATACTGGCACCTGTTTGATTAGCAATATCTTCATAGACAGAAAGCACTTTAGCTAAACGCTCTGGTTCGTTACCTTGCCAGTCTTTATTCGGTGCTAGACGAATGCGTGCTCCATTGGCGCCGCCTCGCTTGTCAGAACCACGGAACGTTCTAGCGCTGTCCCAAGCTGTGGTTACCATCTCGTTAGTGCTGAGTCCTGATGCTATGATCTTGTCTTTAACTGATTGAATATCATAATCAGTTGCACCAGCAGGAACTGGATCTTGCCAAATTAAATCTTCTTGCGGTGCATCAGGTCCGATATAGCGAGCTTTAGGTCCCAAGTCTCGGTGAGTCAATTTAAACCACGCACGAGCAAAGACTTCTGAGAAATAGGCTGGATCTTGATAAAATCGCTCAGATATTTTTCGATACTCAGGATCTACCTTCATGGCCATATCGGCATCGGTCATGATCGGGTTGTATCGGGTTGTTAGATCTTCAACATCGACAGGTTTATCTTCTTCTTTGATATCGATAGGTTCCCACTGCCATGCCCCAGCGGGACTTTTTTGTAGTTGCCACTCATGGTTTAGCAATAGTTGGAAGTAACCGTTATCCCACTTTGTTGGGTGGGTTGTCCAAGCACCTTCAATACCACTTGATACGGTATTTCGGCCAATACCTCGTTTAGTCTTGTTTAACCAACCAAAGCCCTGGTCTTCTATTTCAGCGCCTTCTGGATCAGCTTCTAATAAATTAGCATCACCGTTACCGTGGCACTTACCTACCGTGTGTCCGCCCGCAGTAAGAGCAACAGTTTCTTCATCATTCATTGCCATACGTTCAAATGTTACTCGAACGTCCTGGGCTGTTTTGAGGGGATCTGGTTTCCCATCTACGCCTTCAGGATTAACATAAATCAATCCCATCATGACGGCAGCAAGGGGGTTATCTAAATCACGTTCTCCAGAATAACGACTGCCTTCACCGCCACTTGGTGCAAGCCATTCTTTTTCTGAGCCCCAATAAATGTCTTTTTCTGGATGCCAAATGTCTTCTCGTCCAAATGCGAATCCGAAGGTTTTCAAACCCATTGATTCATAGGCAATAGTGCCGGCATAAGCGATTAAATCTGCCCAACTGAGCTTATTGCCGTATTTTTTCTTTATTGGCCAAAGTAGGCGTCTTGCTTTATCTAGGTTAACGTTGTCAGGCCAAGAATTAAGTGGCGCGAATCGTTGATTCCCCGTGCTAGCACCACCTCGGCCATCTGCAACTCGATAAGTCCCTGCAGCATGCCAAGTCATGCGTATCATCAAACCACCATAGTGGCCCCAATCAGCAGGCCACCACGCTTGGCTATCAGTCATGAGAGCATGTAAGTCATTTTTGAGGGAAGATACATCCAGTGTTTTAACTATTTCTCGATAGTTAACATCATTAGTAAGTGGGTTAGTCTTACTATCGTGCTGATGTAATATGTCGAGGTTCAGGGCTTTAGGCCACCACTCCATATTGGACATACCGCTTTCAGTTGCGCCGCCGTGCATTACTGGGCATTTACCTTTAGTCATCGGTTAATCTCCTTCATCCATAAAATAATGTGCAAACCATTCTCAAACTTAATATTTACAGTATTGAGTATTTCTGTGTTGTTTTAAAATTGATTAAACAAATCAGCGTAATCGCTTTATTCTGGTATTGCTTAATTAGGAAAAATTAAATTGCTGCTAACTCGTTACAATTAATGAAACAGCGTAAGTGTGCTATGAGCGTGACGTCTTCTAATAAAAAGCCATTGATTAGTACGTTTGCTTACTCAATAAGCGATCTATTTCTACAAAGATTGATATCCGGTTGTCGTATTGATTATGTCTTTGGCTTTTGATGCTACTTCAATTTTGAAAGCTGACTTGTGACGTTGATCTAACTTTATTTGCCTGTTTTATGAACACTCATTTTAGGTCAAGTATTGTAAATTTGATGTTTTTATCAACAACGAGGTGATAGAGGGAGTTAAGGTTTACTCTTTGATTTGTGTGGAAACTGAATGTAGGTTGGAAAAAATAAGCCTAGAGCTAGATATCGTTTGGGCGTTTGTCTGTCGAGAAAAGATCGGGTTCAATCATATAAGTAAAAACACAAGTATCAAGGTAGGCTCATGATTAACGTAAGGCGTTTTACCATAAGCGACATAAAGCCTTTGTGGCAGCTAAAGCTTAATACCATCCATAATGTTAATAGCCAGCACTATTCGTTAGCTGAGGTAACGGCATGGGCGCCTCATGAATACAATGAAAGTGCTTGGGTACAAAGAGTGACAAAAATTAATCCGTTTGTGGCTGAAGTTAATGGTGTTATCGCAGGTTTTGCCGATCTTCAAGATGACGGTTATATCGATCACTTTTACTGCAGCGCAGATTTTCAAAGGCAAGGTGTGGGTGATGCATTAATGCAAGCGATCTTCAACAAGGCTGCAAAGTTAACGCTTAATAGTTTGTATGCTGAAGTGAGTATTACCGCAAAACCATTTTTCAGCCGCTATGGTTTTGTGGAAGAAGAGGCCCAAAGTGTGGCGGTAAGAGATCAGAAAATTAATAATTTTGTGATGCGTAAATTACTTGGCTGATGCTTGAAGCAAGAAGCAAGAAGCA
>NZ_JBFRJJ010000010.1:0-86167 GCF_041468785.1 Shewanella sp. 10N.286.52.E4 | reverse complement strand
CAAGAAGCAAGAAGCAAGAAATAAAAATGCCACTGTCAAAAGACGGTGGCATTTTATTTCTATAAATAGCAACTTAATAAAGCTTAGTTGGTATGTGTATTCTCAACAATCGCTTGTTTGTTGTCAGCTTGAGCAACATGACACTGCACACAGAAGTAGTATTTATCATCAAATGTGCCATCAGCTTTGACGTGAGATTTATCAACAGGTGTCGCTTTCATACGCGCTGCTTTCTCAGTGCTGTGACAGGTTAAACAACCATTCTTTTTAGCTGTAATTTTATATGAGTCTCTGTGCGGGATGAGCGGTGGCATATGCACAAAATCTCTTGCTAAAGCAGTACCGCGGCTTGGGTAAGTCGCTTTAGCATCTGCTGGCATTGTTGCGGTAATCGCTACATCGCCAGCAAGTGATTTAACAGTTACTGGAGCTGCTGTTTCTGCTGTTTGTTGACCTGAGCATGCGCTAAGACTGAGCACTATCGCAGCAAGGCTGAGTATTTTCTTCATGGTTTACACTCCGTCATATCCACTATATCTGTTTATAAATGGATAGAGAAAATTAGTGATTTAGTGATACCTTTTTCCATTTGATAAGGCATCACATTTCAGTCAAATTAGGCTTTAACAATTTTCACAGGACACTTCTTGAAATCCGTCTCTTTCGATAATGGATCCGTTGCATCAAGTAATAGTTTGTTTACCAGCTGTCTAGCATCAAAGAATGGCATAAATACCACGCCGACAGGTGGCTTGTTACGGCCTTTAGTTTCAACACGCGTTTTCACTTCACCACGTGGAGAAATTACTTTCACTTCATCACCATTTTTCAGGCCGCGACTGCTCGCGTCTTTAGGGTGCATGAATACTTGTGCATCAGGGTAAGACTTATGCAGCTCTGGTACACGAGCTGTCATACTGGCTGTATGCCAATGCTCAAGTACGCGACCTGTTGACATCCATAGGTCAAACTCTTCATTTGGCTCTTCAGCTGCAGGCTCAAATGGCAGAGCAAAAATCACTGCGCGTCCATCAGGTTTACCGTAGAAGTTATAACCTTCACCAGCTTTAACGTATGGATCGCTTCCTTCAACGAAACGACGAACCGTCTCTTTACCATTGACTACAGGCCAACGTGCACCACGGTTTTCATGGTAAGTATCAAAGTCTGCTAAATCATGACCATGACCACGGCCAAACTGAGCATATTCTTCGAATAGACCTTTTTGCAGGTAGAAGCCGAATGCATCGTTTTCGTCGTTGTAGTCACCTTTACATTCAGAGCTAGGGAATTTATCCACTACGCCGTTTGCAAATAGAATGTCATATAAAGTCTTGTCAGCGTATTCAGGCTTTTTAGCAATTAACTCTGCAGGCCATACTTCAGATACTTTAAAGCGCTTAGAGAACTCAACAAGCTGCCATAAGTCAGACTTAGCACCTTCAGGAGTTGGAACTTGTTGGTGCCACATATGAGTACGACGTTCAGCATTGCCGTATGCACCTTCTTTCTCAACCCACATCGCAGTAGGAAGGATTAAATCTGCAGCAGTTGCTGTCACTGTTGGGTATGGGTCTGATACCACAATGAAGTTTTCTGGGTTGCGGAAACCTGGGTAAATTTCATCGTTAATGTTTGGACCGGCTTGCATGTTATTGGTACACATTGTCCAGTAACAATTTAGCTTGCCATCTTTAAGCATACGGCTTTGAAGTACCGCGTGATAACCTGGTTTTGGCGGAATCGTACCTTCAGGTAGCTGCCATAACTCTTCAGTCATTGCACGATGTTTAGGGTTTGCTACAACCATATCGGCCGGTAGACGATGTGAGAATGTACCGACTTCACGAGCGGTACCACACGCTGATGGTTGACCTGTTAGTGAGAACGGGCTGTTACCAGGGGTGGCGATTTTACCGGTTAACAAGTGAATGTTATAAAGCATGTTGTTTGCCCAAACACCACGAGTATGTTGGTTAATACCCATAGTCCATAAGCTCATGATCTTGATGTTAGGATCAGCATACGCTTTAGCCATTTCTTCAAGATTTTCAACTGGTACGCCACTCATCTCAGATGCGTATTCAGCAGTATAAGTACTGACGAATTTTGCGTATTCTTCGAAAGAGATAGGCTTAGATTTGCCGTTACCTGGGTTTTTCGCTTTTTGCTCAAGCGGATGCTCAGGGCGTAAGCCGTAACCGATGTCAGTCACACCTTCAGCAAAGTTAGTGTGCTTGCTAACGAAGTCTTTATTAACCGCATCGTTTTGGATGATGTAGTTAGCAATGTAGTTCAAGATAACTAGGTCAGATTGCGGCTTAAATACCATTGCGTTGTCGGCAAGTTCGAAGCTGCGGTTTTCAAACGTCGATAACACATGAACCTTGCTGCCAGCGTGGCTCAAACGACGATCTGTTAAGCGTGACCAAAGGATTGGATGCATTTCTGCCATGTTCGCGCCCCAAAGCACGAAGTGATCTGCAGCTTCAAAGTCATCATAGCTACCCATTGGCTCATCGATACCAAAGGTACGCATGAAACCACCAACCGCTGATGCCATACAGTGACGTGCGTTCGGGTCGATGTTATTGGTTAAGAAACCGGCTTTATGCAGTTTAGATGCAGCGTAACCTTCCCAAATAGTCCATTGACCTGAACCAAACATACCAACAGAAGTAGGACCTTTTTTAGCGATGCTTTCTTTCCACTTGTCAGCCATAGTGTCTAGAGCAACATCCCAACTAACAGGAGTGAAATCACCTTCTTTGTCATACTTGCCATCTTTCATTCTTAATAATGGCGAAGTTAAACGGTCTTTACCGTACATGATTTTAGATAGGAAGTAGCCCTTAACACAGTTAAGACCTTTGTTAACCGGACTTTCTGGATCGCCCTGAGTCGCAACAACTTTACCGCCTTTTGTTCCGACTAATACACTACAACCTACACCACAGAAACGACATGGGGCTTTATCCCATTTTATTTCTGCAGCTTTCTCTTCTGCTTGGACCATTTTGATTGGTAAGGCAAGCCCAACAGCCGACGCGGCTGCTGTAGCGGCATTGGCTTTTAGAAACTCGCGACGGCTTATGCTCATGGTGTTTCCTCACTCTTTGCTGTTAGTTGTTAGCCCTTAAACAGGCTAATCATCGTTTTGTATGCCAAATAATGGCTTTTTCATCTCTATAGAATTGAGTTTAAACCTCACATTTCGCAAGGGTATACCTCGCAATGAGTATACTGAGTGTTTGTTGTTGTAGATCACGTTTTACGATGTGATCTGTGGCACATTTTAGAAGTTACTCAGTCACTTAATTAGTTGATGGTAATTTAACCAGTATATTGATTCTAGGTGAAGATGGTAGAAATTAAAGCTTATACAAGGCCAAAATTACACTTTTTTTAATTGTTTTTATTTTGTGCAATCATTGATGTAATTATAATCTGCCATGAATATATTAAGTCGATAAATCGTCATTATCATTAATTGATATCAGAGGCTGAGTATTACGTATGGGGTAGCATAAGTTAATACCTTTAGTTGACTTAATCTTGGTTTATATATCGCTCGTTGATATTCAACGGGTTAAAATATATTGACTAATAACCTGTGAGCTCCATATAACCATTGCCATTGTGGCTGCCACTCACTTCAATTGGGCCTTCCCAGTAAGGGATGGATAAAGGCATATTGCTGTTAGGGTTGAGTGCTGAAACTGTGACATCAATCTGTTCACTAGGAATACTTAACTGCCAACTCACTGGATAACGCCCACTGGCGGTTTGTTGCCACTGAAGTGCTGTCATCGCGATGAGTTCACTTGAATCGCCGCTGATATTGCGGCCTGTGCCATCAGCAAACATTCTTCTGGCACTGTAAAAAGCTGGTAAATCTTTATTTGCCCCGCGTAGCTGAAATAGCATTAATGCAGACTCATCATCTAAACGGATAGAAAACCAATCCCAGCCTTGTTGTGCTTTAGTCAAAAACTGAGAACTCCACTCTCTGTCTAACCAAGCTTTACCAGTCACAGCTTCTTGCTTTCCATTTCTTGTGACGGTGCCGCTTAAATCAATAAATGGCTGGCTGTAATAATAAGAGGCAACAGCAGCATCAGCACTTTTGATACTGTAACCCTTGTCACCTTGCAATTGCATTGGCGCATGGCTGGTTAAAGAAAGCTGATAACTAAATTCATTCGTTGCGACAGATAACGTAGCGGGGAAAAGGCCATCTGATCCGCTCAACCATTGCCAATCATCCAGTTTTGCTGTGAATGGCTTTGCGCTAACGTTAGCTAGTTCTGGGTGACCTCTTGACCATTTTTCTGCAGCTTGATGGGCTACTGATGACGTTAATGCAGCATGGGACATATACATTTGTGATGTTGCCCAATTTGATACTTCTGAATTTGAGCTATCTAAGTTTAAAGCTTCAGAGTTTAATGCGTCAGGGTTTGCAGCATCTAAGTCTGAAATAGCAGACTGTGCAGCTTCGGGCGCAAGTGCAATCCTAAATTGTGTCCACTGAATACCGAGTTGCTCCCCTGATTCAGTCTGCATATTGGCCGTTAAATACCACCACTCTTGGCGAAAATCATCATGACTTAAATGATCTGCAGGAAAAGATAATTGATAACCTGGGATAACAGTAGCGTATTGGTTTAATTGAGAGGAGGAATCACCCAAAATCCCGCCCATACTAATAGATGATGCAGGCTCTGGCTGACAGGCACTTAACGTGACTAAAGCAATCATGAATATGCTAGCCCGTTGGGCATTGTTGATTACTGTTAACGATATATCGGGCAACCGCTTCATAATGCCTCCTGCTGCAAGCTATTTATCAATGGTTTTCTTGTCTGCCAATATAAAGGAATAGCAATAGCGACAGCACTGGTGGTGAGCGCAATAACAACCACGCGAATGTAGGCATGCCAGTCCCATAGCATGGCGATACTCCAACCGAAGGCCTGCAGCGTGACTTTATTTATCAGTAAATAACCCAAGATTGCTCCTGTTGGCAATGCCACTAAGCAAGTGAGCAATACTATGAGCTGCATCTGCACGAATGTCATCAGTCTTAATTGGCCTTTACTGAGCCCTAAGGCATATAGTTTTGCAAGCGGCGCTTGCCTTGCTTGGGTGAGCATTAAACAGGCACTAAATAAACCAATTGCAGCGACGATGAGAGTGAGGCTATTCAGCACCATAGTGATGGAAAATGTTTGTTTGAACATTGCAATCGCTTGCTGTTTTATTTTGGCTTGATTGTACATTTGCGCAGTGCCAATAAGCTTAGTGTCGACTAATAGTTGTTCAAGTTCAGTAACGTCACCTTGATAACTGGCTGCAATACTTTTGGGTTTTTTAGGCAAGCCTATGTTTTGCCAAAACAGCTGGTCGATCACCACTTGGCCTTTAGGGTTACCATAATCAAAAAATATTCCACCAATCGTCGGTAGCGATGAATTGGGCTGTGATGAAATGGGCTGTGATGTAATGGAGAGTGCTTTGGTAAATGGATCAATAGAAAAGCTGTCGCCCAAATTCAAACCATATTTAATCGCAATGGGTTCACTAATGAGGATTTGGTTACCTGATTGAAACTCAGACCATAAATCATTGGTTTGGACTTTTAATGAGCTGGTTACTTTGGTTGAATATAAGTCTCTACTGACAAGTTCTATCGGCATATTTTGATAGGTGGAATTAATTGTCCATTGGTTATATATGCCAGTGACCTTGTCGTTTTGATCTAAAAAGTCATTTATGTCTAAGATTTTATCACTGGCAGGACGCATGTATAAATCCGCATGTAGGCGACTCTCAAGCCAAGTTTTTAACGTGACCTCAAAACTCCCGACTAAGGTATTCATTGAAATGTTTGCAGTTAAGGCTAACAGCATTGCCATCATCGCGAGTGATAAAGGGCCTATGAGTTCTTTGGTTTCTGCAATCATGTAATGCCAAATTCCAGCAGGACAAAGCCGAGCAAGCCATTGACTGATTTTATAGATAGTTAAGGGCAACAAAAGAGGAATGGCAATAATCACAACGCCCATTAACCCTAAGCTAACTTGATATTGCTTTGCGAAAGGGAAGGCAATTGCACAGCAAGCAAGACTAGATATTGCAATTGTAAACTGGATTCGATGGGTTCGGATTAAGTGACTGACTTGGCCTATTTTAGTGCTTATTCTCGCTAGTGGCTGATTGGTCAGTTGTCGATAGAGTGGCAAACATGCCAGCAGGCCTGCGAACAGTGTAAGCAACATCGCTTGAACTAACCATTGCCACTGCCAAGATCCCGGCATAAGTCTGGCGCCATAAAGTTGCTCCAAGGTCATTGCCACCATTGGTTGTAGCCATAAACTCAGTTGAAGCCCCAAAATAAACCCGATAATAGAGCCGATTAACACCAGTAAAGTCAGCTCACAGATTAATGCAATCATTAAATGATTTTTTTGAATGCCAAGTTGTAGTAATTGAACCAGTAATTTTTGACGTTTCATTAAGCTGTAGCGGACACCGTTATAGGCGATGAAAAGCCCAACTACAAAGGCAAGCATGCTCATTGCATTAAGGTTTAAATGGAAGCTACGAGTTAACTCTTGCAGCGCTTGGCCTTGGTCTTGCTCGGTAATATTAGCTTGTTGTTGCAATAGATTGCGTTGAGTTATTTGATTTATCAATGACTCAGGTTCATCAAACAATGCGATGTAAGATAGCTGTTGAGGTTGATTTAACAGTCTTTGTGCCAGAGAAATATCGGCAACAATGGCATTTCCAAGTCCTAAGTCATCATCTAAGCCAATCACTTCAAGTTTGATCGGTTTCTGCTTATCTATTGGATCTTGCAGATAAAACTCACCATTAGGTGCCACTTTATTGGCTAATGATTGGCTCATTAATAAAATGTTTTCAGCAGCAAGCAGTTTAGCAATAGGAATATCTGAGTTAACTAGATTGTTTTGCTGACGGGTATTTTCATCATTTGTAATTGATTCATTTACAGTAGCTTGAGTCGTTTGTAGGTTGATTGCTGCAAACAAATCACTGCCTTGAACCTGCCAGCGTCGACCTTCTGGATCTACAGCGAGCCCACTAACTATCGCTAATGCGTTGCTGATACCTGATTGGCGTAATCTAAAATACACCTCTTCGGTTAAATATCGCTCACCTGGATTCGGTGTTATGAGCAAACTTGCACGCTGACTGAGTAACTCGGTTGCTTCACTGTAACTACGAACAGCATTTTCATTGGTTGATTTAACCCCAATCAGTAATGTGACGGCTAAAATGATGCCGAGCAAAATGGCACCAGCTTGCAGTGGGGCATGCTTATAATGAGCCAAGAAAACATTTATGCTTAATCTTATCTCGGCAAGGCTACTCATGGATTTTTCCTTGCTCTAGATGCCAGCGCCTTTGCATGTAATTAGCACAAGTATCGCTATGGGTTACCATTAATATTGTTGTATTAGCCGCTTGTGCCAATTCACATAGTAACTGCATCACTTGCTGTCCCGCTTTTTCATCGAGATTCCCCGTGGGTTCATCAGCCAGCAATAAACTGGGTTTATGAATGAGGGCTCTTGCTATCGCAACCCGCTGCTGCTGACCGCCTGATAAGGTTTCTACTGGCCTTGCAAGGACTTCACTTAAATCAAGTTGATTGATAAGTTCATCAGCCCAAGGGCTCCACTTGAGTTTGTTTAGCTGTAACGGAAATCGGATATTGTCGAGGACATTGAGCGGGGTAAGTAGATTAAACTGTTGGAATACGATGCCAAGTTGTTGGCGACGAAAGTGGCTCCAATGGTTGTCTTGCCAACACTGGGCTTGCTGGCCTAAAAGCTGTAATTCACCGCTATCGATTTTTTCAAATCCGGCAATAATATTGAGTAAGGTACTTTTCCCTGTTCCGCTAGGACCTGTGAGTGCGATGGTATCCCCAGAGTGCAAGGCTAAATCTACGCAATCGAGAACCTGATGGTATCTGTCGCCGTCAGTAAACCCTTTAGAAACAAGTGAGAGTTGACTAACAAGATTGGTTTCGACTGTTTGCATATTAAGGCCCAGTAAATCTATGAATTACATCATCATACGATAGATTTTATATAAAAGATCGAATATTGATGAACTGAAGAAATCCCTTAGAAATCAAGATTGCTACTTTAGTTGTACTATTTTATGTTTCTTGATTAGGCTTTAAATACAATGAAGATTAAATATTTGATTATTGTTTCAGCACATTTGTAATTGCAATCATAGGCTTAAGGGTTATAGTAATAAGGGTGTTTTTTGAGCAGTTCAATCCTTCTTATGATGTATTGGTTAATGTCAGCCCATGATTTACTGTGGGCATGGTATGAATAAGCCAAGTTAAGGAAAACCGCTGTTTAAGATTGGCAATAATCAAATTTTGACTTGTAAATGAGACTTGTATTTATGGATAAAAATAAGCAGATATTACACAGTTTTCGAAGTCGAATTTTGGCTTTTATTGCCTTGCCGCTGATTTTAATCATGACGTTAGTGTATGGCTTTAATGGCTGGATTAATTACTTAGAACATGAAGAAGATGTATATCAACGCCTAGAGCAACAGGCGGTACTTTCTGCTAATCACCTTAATTTTGTTTTGGATTCCGTTCAAAATACGACTCGCGGTCTTTCTGACTATTTAACTTATATCGATAGTAATAATATATATGGTGACATTGAAAAAATTGAGCTGTTATTAATTAATCGACTCCAGCGTAATCCGAGTATTTTTGGCAGCGCGATCGCTTATCGTCCTAATTTTTTGACCGACAAACTTCGTTACGCTCCCTTTGCATATCGGGAAGGTAATGATATCAATATTATCGATATTGGTGCTGAGGCTTACGATTATACCGATGGTAGTTGGAGCTGGTGGACTGATGCGATGAACAGTAACACTGGTGTTTGGTCTGAGCCGTATTTTGACGAAGGCGCGAGTAACATCTTAATGGTGACTTATTCTAAAGCTTTCGGGAGTATTGATGATCGTTACGGAGTCGTTACTGCAGATGTTGCATTAAACAAACTGCCGCAAATAATGAAGATCCCAAGTAAAAATTTAGTCGTTCTTGATGACAACGACAAAGTCATTTTTTACGATTCAGCTAACAGTGATTTAAAAGGCAGTAGTGACAAGTGGCTGTCTGATGACCCACAAAATGATCAATTAAGATCTTTACTGGCAAACAACATAGCTGGTCAAACTGAAGCGATTACTGTTTCAGGCGACCGTTTTCTTGTCAGTGTCGCAATCGTGTCATCGCTAAATTGGCAAGTGGTTATTGCGACCAGTGACAGTGAGCTTAATCAGTATTTTCTATCCAACGTTTCAAGATTAGCCTTCATATTATTGTTGTTATCAATTGCGCTGTTATTCACTAGCATTCTTGCATCTAAACGTTTAAGCCGTCCTCTAGAAAACCTAGAAAATGGCATTATGGACTTTGGTGAAGGGAAAATTGATCGCTTGCCCTCTGATAAAGTTAACATTTCAGAAGTGTCGACATTAACCAATAAGTTTAATCAATTAGCTGACCTACTATCAGAAAGAGAGTTGGCGTTAAAAGACTCTACTGGCAGCCGCTTTGCAAGTCTGATCGATGGTATGAGTGATAAGTCATTTTATTGTTCTTTAGACCCAAAAGGGCAGTTAGCTCAAGTGAGTGACGGAGTAAAGAAAGTTCTAGGGGTTGATGCTGATACTTTGAAAAGAAAGTACCAGCGGATGTTTACTGCTGATCCAATTAATGAGGTTAATTGGAATTATATGGAGCAAGCACTGGAAGGAAAAATTGTGCCTGCACACCAAGTTGAAATGCTCGCTGCCGATAGCCAAATAAGACGCTTGGATGTCTTTATGCAGCCTCTTGTTGCTGACTCTGGTGACATCATTTCTGTAGAGATGCTATTTACTGATGTGACAGAGCAATTTTCTGCAGCGCTATGGTCAAATGCAGTGATAGAGTCATCGCCTCAAGCCATGCTAATTGTTGATGAACATGGCGGTATAATTTTTACTAATACACGTTGCCAGGAATTATTTGGCTATCCAGCTGATGCACTTTTAGATATTAATGTTGAATTACTATTTCCTGAGCGTTTTAGAGAAAAGCATGATGCAGTTAGGGCTGTCTTTTTAGAGCAAGGGTTAACCCGTTTCACCACCCCGAAAGAAGGTTGGGTGGCGTTAAAATCAGATGACACAGAAATTAGGGTAGAAATTAACTTAGCCTTACTGCCGATAGCCCATGATGGCAAGAAACAAATTGCTGCCACTATTCGCGATCTCACCAGTCAGATGGCTATCGAACGTAAGATAAAAGACAGCGAAAGCCGTTTTAGAGGCTTGGTGGCTAATATACCGGGTGCAATATATCGAACCCGCATAAGCGATAATTGGACGATGGAATATGTCAGTAATAACATCGCAGACATAACCGGTTATCCAGCCTCAGATCTGATAGAAAGCCATAAACTTCAGTTTAATACCATTATCCATCCTGATGATGATGCCGATTGTTTTACGGCAATATCTCAGGCAATTGAAACTCAGCAAAACTTTGATGTTGAGTATCGTATTTTTCATCGTGATGGTAGCGTCAAATGGATCCATGAGAAAGGCAAAGCCAGCTATGATGAGCAAGGAAAACCATTATGGTTCGATGGCAGTATTAATGATGTCACTGAAAGTAAAAAGGCTTTAGAAGCGATTCAAAACTCACAAAAACAGTTAGAAAACATCACCGAATCCTTACCTAACTTAGTGTATCAAATGATATGGCACTCGGAGACTGAACGAGAGTTTAGCTTCCTCTCTGAGGCGTGTATTAGCATCATCGGTTTTCCTCGCGACATGTTAATGCAAGATTTAGATTTATTAATCGGGCGTATTATTGACACTGAAAGACAAACGGTTATTGATGATTTGTCGGGTAAAGGCGAAGACGGTTTACATTGGGTCACTGAATTTAGGTACCGACACCCCTCTGGTGAGGTGATTTGGTTACAAGCTGGTGCTAAAGGTCAAGCATTAGCAAATGATGCCATTCTCTGGAATGGCTATTTGATGAATATTACCGATCGTAAGAATGCTGAAACTCGTTTAGCTGATAGGGAAAAGCACTTACGCACCTTACTTAATACAGCAGAGATGGGCATTGTTAATATTGATACTCATGGTGTGATTATTAATTGCAATGAGCATTTTGGTCGTAATATTGGCATTAACTCCAACGATTTAGAAGGTAAGCTGTTTTTCGAGTTCATGGTTGTAGAAGATAAAGTATTAGCCAGAGAAAGATTTGATTTGTTAATCAGTGGGGCGTTTGAAAACTTTAATATTGAACCACGGGTACTCAGCCAAAATGGTGAAAATATTTGGATGGACATGACCTTTGCCGCGCTTAAAAATGAGCAAGGAGAAGTGACATCTTCAGTGGTTTCAATGGCAGATATAACCAGTTTAATGACAGTATCAAACGAGTTGAAACAAGCCAAAGACGAAGCTGATGCTGCCAGTAAAGCTAAAAGTGATTTCTTAGCGAATATGTCCCATGAAATTAGAACCCCAATGAATGCCATTATTGGTATGTCACACCTGTGTCTGCAAACCGATTTAAATAAGAAACAACATAATTTTGTTGAGAAAATTGAGCGAGCGTCTAAATCCTTACTTGGGATTATTAATGATATTTTGGACTTTTCAAAAATTGAAGCTGGAAAAATGGAGATTGAAATCGTGCCATTCCAGCTTGATACCATGTTGGAAGATCTCAGTGACATGTTTGCCGCAAAAGCGGCTGAGAAACAATTAGAGTTGCTGTTCTCTGTTGCGCCAAATATTCCAAGTCATTTAATGGGCGATCCGCTCAGGTTAAGTCAGGTGTTAATAAACTTGATGAATAATGCGATTAAGTTTACTGATCGTGGTGAAGTGATTTTAGCGATTGAATCTATTAGTCAGCAAGGTGATGAACTTGAGCTTAAGTTCAGTGTGAGAGATAGCGGTATCGGTTTAACTCCGGAGCAATGTAACAAACTGTTTAAGTCGTTTAGCCAAGCTGACAGTTCAACAACCAGAAAGTATGGCGGAACAGGGTTAGGTTTAGCGATTTGTAAGCAACTTGTAGAGCTGATGGAGGGTGAAATTGGTGTTGAAAGTAAGCGCGGTATCGGCAGCACTTTTTACTTTTCTGCTAATGTCAGTAAGGCTGATGACCTGCAGCTTAAAGTGACTCAAGAGCTGGAAGGGATGGAAATCTTAGTGGTTGATGATAATCAAACCGCACGAGACATTTTGCACACTATGCTTAAAAGCATGGGCTTTAACGTCGCGCTGGCCAAAGATGGCACAGAAGCGATATCAATGTGCCATTCTAATGAATATCAACTAGCCTTAATTGATTGGAAAATGCCAGGGCTTGATGGCCTTGCTACAGCTGAAACCATCATCCAGCAAAGTGCAAACCCACCGCTTACCATTATGGTTTCAGCTCATGCAACAACGGAATTTACAGATTCTATCAATGACATGGGAATTAATGGCTATATAACCAAACCTGTTAGCGCGTCTCGTTTGCTTGATGCCATTATGTCGGCGCTAGGTAAGCAAGGGCATATGCCAGTTAGGGCGAAAGCCACAGAGCTTAATGAGGCCTTATTACAGCAATTGAATGGTAAAAAAATATTGTTAGTTGAAGATAACGATATGAATCAAGAGGTTGCCACAGAGTTTTTAGAGCAAGTGGGAATTGATTTAACGATTGCTGATAATGGTCAGATTGGCTTAGATAAATTAGCTCAGCAAGAATTTGACTTAGTATTAATGGATTGCCAAATGCCAGTCATGGATGGTTATACCGCCACAGAACAGTTGCGAAGAAATCCTGCGTACGAAACTTTACCTGTTATTGCAATGACGGCTAATGCGATGGCGGGAGATAAAGAAAAGTGCCTCAGTGTAGGGATGAATGACCATGTGGCTAAGCCGATAGAGGTTGCTTTACTTTATCAAACCTTACTTAAATATTTAGGCGATAAAGTCAGTGATATCGAGTTAGCCACCCCTGAAAAAACTGCCAATATTAAAGTGGAAACCTGGCCACAACACCCAGATATTGATGTCGATCGTGGTTTGCAACTGGTGCAGAACTCAGCGAGATTATATCGAAAGATTTTAACTCGTTTTGTTGAAGGTAAACGCAATATTGCAACGCAAATAGCAGCCGCGATAGAAGCCGATAATCGAGAGGATGCTGTTAGATTTGCTCATACTCTTAAAGGTTTATCGGGTAATTTAGCCAGTAATAAACTGTCTGAGCTTGCTGCGGAACTTGAAAAGAACTTGATTGACGAAGTTGAGTTTTCAGTTGAACTTAATGCCATTGATATGCTGGTGAGGTCATTATGTGAAGCCATAGATCTGTGGTTGAATAATAATGAGTCAAAAGTAAAGACTGAGTCAGCTGATCTCATTAGTAACGATGCTTTTCTCAGTTTATTAGATGAACTGTTGGTGTTGCTAGATGACGGTGATGCGAGTGCAATCGATATGATTGATAGCCTAGAGATGCAGGTGAATCATCAAACCTGGGATCAATTAAAACCAGTAGGGTTAATGATTAAAGGTTATCAGTTTGAAGATGCGGTTGAGTTGATTAAGCAAATTCGTCAACACTCCTCCCAAGCAACAGATTAATATTAAGCAAAGATATAGGTAATTAACATGGAAAAAGCGACTGTGCTGATAGTTGATGATACGCCTGAGAATATCGATATCTTAGTCGGAATTTTGGGTAGTGATTACAAAATCAAAGTTGCCATAGATGGACCTAAAGCGCTAGCTCTCGCACAAAAATCATCTCCTGATTTAATATTGCTTGATGTAATGATGCCTGGAATGAATGGGTATGAAGTATGTCAAAAACTGAAAAATGAACCTTTAACCTGCCATATTCCAGTGATATTTGTGACTGCACTTTCTGATACTGAAGATGAAACTAAAGGCTTTGCGCTCGGCGCAGTTGATTATATTACTAAACCTGTCAGCCCAGCAGTCGTTAAAGCGCGGGTTAAAACACATTTAAGCTTGTACGACCAAAAAAGGTTATTAGAGTCGGAAGTGGAACATCGTACTAAAGAGCTAAAAGAAACGCGTTTTGAAATTATTCGCAGATTAGGGCGAGCTGCAGAATACAAAGATAATGAAACAGGATTACATGTTGTTCGTATGAGCCATTATGCAAGATTACTTGCTATGGCTGCAGGGCATTCCTCTCGGTTTTGTGAACTGCTATATAATGCAGCGCCTATGCATGACATCGGTAAAATCGGTACACCAGATGCCATTCTCAAGAAACCAGGAAAGCTAGATGCGGATGAGTGGAAAGAAATGCAAGCTCATGCAGCAATCGGTGCTGAAATCATTGGTGAACATGATGACCCTTTATTACAAATGGCCAAAAGAATTGCTATTAGTCATCATGAAAAGTGGGATGGCAGTGGCTATCCTTACGGGCTTGTTGGTGAAGATATTCCGATTGAAGGGCGTATAATTGCTATCGCTGATGTGTTTGATGCACTGACATCGGCAAGACCTTATAAGAAAGCTTGGACAGTGGAAGATACGTTGAGTTTGATTGAGAAAGAATCAGGTAAGCACTTTGATCCAGAACTGGTTGAGAAATTTAAATCTGTCATGGATGATGTGAAATTGATCAAAGCCGAGCATGAAGAGTCATTCTAGCGTGTTATAAAATATTGTTTCTTAATATCTTATTATATAAAAAAGGATAAATACTTAATGTATTTATCCTTTTTTGCTTTACTACTGTACCAAGATAAATGATTAATCTTCCAACGAGTAAGGCAGTGCAATAACACTGAGCTCACTTGTTTCATCTTCTTTAATACGCAGTTTTGCATCATTTTCTGTGTCGTTAGCAAGAACCGCAGTGAGTAAGACTTTACCTTCATGCTGTACTGACTCAATGACTTTACCTGCACGACGAAATCCGTCTTCATCAGCAATTTCAATTTGAGTTTCGCTGCTAACTGTTTCTGATGTGGTTCCGGTAAGGATATATAAAGCACGCTTATTACCGCCGCGATACTTCATTCTTGCGATTGTTTCTTGCCCCATGTAACAGCCTTTTTCAAAGCTGATACCGTTGACGGCTTGTACATTACACATTTGAGGAACAAATTCGCCACTGTGGTTCGCATCAATATTGGCATAACCTGACTTGATTTCAAGAGCTTGCCAAGTTGCAGCCTCTTGTAAAACTTGTTCTGAAGCTGCAACTAACTCATGGGCTTTTACGGCTTCTGTGATAACAATGAAACGTTCACCATCTTTAAGGATAATAGTATCTGCAACTGTGGTTAATTCAGCTGTGATGTCACCAAATTGCTGGGCAATAAATGCTGCCGCATTTTTTCCTGCCAAACCCAGAATGATTTTATCAGCGGTAACATCAATTAATTCAGCTTTACTGAAAACGGCATATTTTTGCCATTGCGCTAAGCTCAGAGGCAGGACTGAAGCAGGTAATAGGGCAAATAGCTGCTCAGCAATTGAAAAGGTTCTAAAGCTTGAAAGCATTTTACCTTTCGCATCGCAATGTGCACCCCAACGCCATTGATCATCCTGTAATGACATGATGTCAGTCGTCACTTGACCGTGAATAAAGGTTTTGCCCTGTTCACCGGTTATTTCAATTAAGCCTAAATGAGTAAGATTGGCGACTAATAAGTCAGGAGAGGTATGTAAAAAATCCCAATCAGGCAGAGTCGTTGCAAGTGTCATAAACTAATTCCTAAGATGACCAACAGATATATGGATTGAGTGTAACGGAAATCATTAACGCTCAAAAGAAAAAGCTATCTCCAATTGAATGAAGATAGCTTTATTTCACAGTTCACCTGTACAGCTAAAAGTACGTCAAATTAACACTGGTGGTTAAAATAAAACGCGAGTACGAATCGTACCTTCAATTGCTTTTAACTCGCCTAAGGCTTGTTCTGCTTGATTCGAATCAACTTCCATTACTACATAACCAATCTCTGCAGTTGTTTGCAGGTATTGTGCAGCAATGTTAATGCCTTTTTCAGAGAAGGCTTGGTTAATTTTAATCAATACACCAGGTCGGTTATGGTGAATGTGCAGTAAACGCGAAGTGCCTTTGTGTTGCGGTAAAGAAACTTCTGGGAAATTAACTGCAGAAACCGTTGAACCGTTATCTGAATATTTGGCTAGCTTGCCAGCAACTTCAATGCCGATATTCTCTTGTGCTTCAGCTGTACTGCCACCAATATGCGGGGTAATGATGACATTATCTTGGCCGCGTAATGGGCTGATAAATTCGTCATCATTTGATTTTGGCTCGACTGGAAATACATCGATAGCTGCGCCAGCAAGGTGACCTGATTTCAATGCATTTGATAGTGCGTCGATATCAACCACAGTGCCACGAGATGCATTAATGAAAATACTTTTCTCGCGCATTTGAGCAAACTCTTTTTCACCAAACATATCTTTTGTTTGAGGCGTTTCAGGGACATGCAAACTGATCACATCAGCTTCACCTAATAACGTTTCTAACGAATGAATTTGGCTTGCGTTGCCTAAGGGTAGCTTATCTTCAATATCGTAGAAAACCACTCGCATACCTAAGGTCTCAGCTAAAATACCAAGTTGAGTACCAATATGGCCGTAACCAATAACACCAAGGGTTTTCCCACGGACCTCATAGCTGCCACTGGCACTTTTAAGCCAGCCACCACGATGGGCATGAGCATTTCGCTGAGGAATACCACGCATTAGCATGATGATTTCACCTAAGACTAACTCTGCAACACTGCGGGTATTAGAAAAAGGCGCATTAAATACCGGTACACCGAGCTTTTCAGCAGTGGCGATATCAACTTGGTTTGTGCCAATACAGAAACAACCAATGGCGACGAGTTTTTCAGCATGATTTAACACGTCTGCAGTTAATTGAGTACGGGAACGCAAACCAACAAAGTGCGCATCCTTAATGGATTGCAGCAACTCATCTTCAGGTAAAGATGCTTTATGGTATTCAATGTTTGTGTAACCTGCACGCTCAAGTACATCGACCGCAGTTTGGTGGACGCCCTCCAACAGCAGGATTTTTATCTTATCCTTGTCAAGCGAGTGTTTCGCCATGATATGGGTACCCTCTTATCAATAGTTATGCTTATGTTATGCTGATATAAACGCCCGACCAAAGTAGCACTTTTTTTAACGCTTGTAGAGGGCTAGATGGCTAAAGTTAATATTCTAATTCTAGAACAATATCATCTAAGAGGGATTTAGTTTGAATAAGAAAGTTATATGGATAGTTATATATTGCGCAGTTTTAGTTTGGTCAGTCATTTCGCCTAAAGATATGTTTACATGGTGGTTAGAAGCATTACCTGCCTTATTGGCAATTCCTATCTTATTTTTCACACGTGATCGGTTTCCGTTAACACCACTTTCCTATGTTTTAATACTCATTCATTGCTGTGTGTTACTCGTTGGAGCTAAGTACACCTATGCAGAAGTGCCTTTATTTGATTGGATAGCGCAGTGGATGGGGAGCGATAGAAATAATTACGACAAAATAGGCCATTTAGCTCAAGGGTTTATTCCAGTCATTTTAGCTCGTGAGGTCATGCTAAGAAACCAAGTACTACAACCAGGGTATTGGTGTCAGTTTTTGTCTGTATGTTTCGTTCTGGCATTTTCAGCTTTTTACGAATTAATCGAGTGGTGGGTTGCTATTGGAACAGGTGAAGATGCAGAAGCATTTTTAGGTACTCAAGGTTACGTCTGGGATACTCAATCTGACATGTTGATGGCCTTATTAGGAGGTATTAGTGCTTTAGTAGTGCTTACTCGATTGCATAATAAACAGTTAGCATCACTGATAAAAAATAAAAATTAGTGTTTTATGCTTTTTGTAGCATGAAGTTAAGTTTTTTTATGCTATTAATAGAGGGTATTATAAGGACTTATCGTTTTATTTAATGCGTTAGTATGACAAAAAAAACATATTAACTAGTTAAAATATACTATGATTGAGTATTGTTACTATTTTGTTATCGAAATTCAGGAAGAAACCCGTTAGATCGGGATGTTAGGGATGCTTTTCAGGGAGAAAAGTGATGAGCTCAAATATTGATGAATTAGTTTTCTTACACCAAGTTGCAGCGCCATGTAATTTGGCCATTCTTGCGGAATCAATAGGTCTTAAAACCAGGATAGTTAAACATGCTAGTGATTTGGAAGTAGAAAAAAATTCCAACAGTTTTTATTTGGTGGCGCAAAAGGGCGCTGCTTTAGACAGTAAAGGGATACCTTTACTTGTGTCTCGTTTGGTTAACCATGTGCCAGTTGCTTTATATCAAGTTGAGCGAGGCTCCTTAGATCAAGAGTCAGCGTTATTACTGGGCGTAAGAGGGCTACTCTACTCCGATCAACGTATGGACTTGATGTTGACAGGGCTGCGTAAAATGGTAGCTGATGAACTTTGGTATGACAGGCCGTTAATCAGTAAAATTTTCCGTAGATTAGTACAAAAGTTAGATGCTAATACGGAGATTCCACCAGATACAGTTGCCATGCTTCAGATGCTAACTAGTCGCGAAAGAACGATTATCCAACTTGTGTCTAGTGGTGCGAGAAATAAAGAGATAGCCCATCGCTTATGTATTAGCGAGCACACAGTTAAAGCACATATTTCTTCTATTTTTCGTAAAACTCAGTCGCGAAATAGAGTTGAGTTATTACGTTGGGCACAAACTTATCAAGCCCACTTTGAATTTGCGTAATTTATAGATTAAATCAAAACAAAAGGGAGCATATAGCTCCCTTTTTTGTTTTATGTTGTCAATACTCGAATATTAATTTTGATATACAGTCGCAGTATTGAAATCACCGGTTTGAGAAACATTAATCATGCCGTTTTCGCCGATTTGTGAGCCAATGACTAGGTTATCATTACCCATTTGCGAGATAGTTAAGTTATTGCTGTAACCATCGACTGAGAAGTAACCTTCATCACCGCCAATCCAGTTTCCGTCACCTTGTTGAGTAATATCAACGACGTGTTCATCGCCAAAAGCAACTACGTCAGTGAGGTTAAATTCACCGTCTTGAGCAATATCGATAACTTGAGCAATACCGATATTAGTCAAGCTCGCTTCGTTATCTGAACCTACTTGCTCAGTAGTCACTTCATTTTCAAATCCAATAGTATCTACATAAGCAAAGTTAGTATCGCCTGTCTGATCAACTGTCACCATATTGTCATCTAAATTAACAAACACTGCGACTTCATTGTTCATGCCTTCAGAGCTAACGCTGACCTCATTGCCAAAGCCATAAGTCCCTGATGCGACATAGTTTGATTCACCATCCTGTAATACTGTGACGGTATTTTCATCTCCGCTGGTTTCAAATTCTGTTAAATTAGACATACCAGCTTGATCGATATCGATGACATTGTCATTACCAGAAATGACAGCGATGTTAGCATCACCTACTTGGTTATCTGTACCATCTTGGTAGATATAGACTTCATTGCCATCGCCAGTTGCAAATTCAATCACAGCGCTGTTTACATCACCTGATTGGTCGATAACGATGTCGTTACTATTACCTGTAAGACTAGCCACAACCCCTGTATTAGCATAACCAGATTGATTGATTTCAATGTTATTGCTGTCGCCGTATACGCCAATGGCTGCACCAAAGTTTTCGTCACCTGATTGGTCAACGAATAAGACATTGTCATTACCTACATTGGCTGTACCACCCGGTGCGACGAGTCCTGCTTGGTTATTATTACCATCTTGAGTGATGACACCTTCGTTACCATTACCATCAACACGGAATACTGCTAAGTTAGCTGAACCATATTGTGTGGATTGCGTAAGGTTACTATCACCTACATGTTGAATGATGCTGTTGTTCTGAAATCCATCTTGCATAGTGTCAGCGATGTTTTCGTTACCAAGTGCAGTAGTTTCACTGGTATTCCAAAAACCTGATTGATTCACGGTCGCTTGGTTATCATTACCGGTAATAGCGACATTAGAAATATGCCAATCATCTACTTGGTTAGTCGTAACAAGATTCCCATCACCTGCAGAAGTTATATATGACTCTTGCCAATCACCAGATTGAACAACCTCAGCTATTTGATCATTTCCGTTTTGGGTGACTTCAGCCACATGGCGTGAACCTGATTGTGATACTGACGTATCCTGACCTAGGCCATTTTGCTCTACGGTTGATTGGTTATTAACAGCAGCTGCAACTTCTGCTGATTTTTCAACGGATGCAACACCAGGCAGTGATAATCCTGTAGCTGAAACGGGTAAAGCGAGGCTAGTAGCGATGGCGAGTGAGATTAACGATAACTTTGTTTGCGACTTCATTTGACGCTCCCTGTAAGGATATTGAGTGAGTTGATAGCTGTTTTGCTATCTTTCAATATTGAAATTCGCCTTCTAAATACAAGCAAATCAGGCTTAAAAAAGCCAATGTTGATTATCTGATATTTGAAGGTGAGCAAGTAAGTAAACTTGTTATTGACGTTCATCAATATGAATTAGCTAGGGCATTAATAATCAAAATATAAACCTAAGAAATTGCTTATTCGATATCTCTTTATCGGTTTAATTCTTTGCTGACGTATTTGATTACTAAACCGCATCCTTTAGCTGATTTGACAAGTTACAGAGTTAACTTACGGATTGAAGAGAGTTATCTCAATCGGAAGAATGGCTATATTTTTGAGGGTTTTTAACAAGAGAACTTTCGTACTACAAAATTTTAAGTTGTTGTTATATTTGGTTTTGTGTTGTTGTTTTTCGTTTGTAGGCGAATTGCTTACACTAATAGGATTAGTAGTTTATTACTATTTAAGGTTTAGCTACTTTTATTCTGCTTTCATTATGACAACAATCAAAAGGCTACAACAATTCCGGGTTTCACTTCGTGGAAAACCAACTCGCTTAATAGGCTAATGGAAAAGCTACCAGTGTTGAGGTACCGGTTCTGGGAATTAATAATGGAATATAGGAAAGCCAGAAATGATAAAAACAATGACTCCAATTGCAATTGCAATTGCTTCTACTATGGCACTAAATGTTGCCCCTGCAATCGCTAAAAACAAAGTTGAATACAAGAAAGATCAAATTCTTGTGGTTTATAAAGATAATGTCACTAAATTTGAAAGACTTTCAGCACAGCGTTTAGTGAACGGTACGTTAACCGATAAGAATTTAGATGGTATTGATGATAAATTTCAACATTTATTATCAGGTCGTCTTGCAAAACTTGAGTTAAAAAGTGGCAGTGATTTAGATGCCGCGATTAAAATGATCAGTAAACACCCTGCGGTTAAATATGCTGAGCCTAACTACACATATAGAGCACTAGGAATGCCAGATGATCCTAGTTTTGTTGATATGTGGGGCTTACATAATACAGGCCAATCAGGAGGAACCTCTGGAGCTGACATTGATGCAGTGGCTGCTTGGGACATCACCACGGGCAGTAGTAACGTGGTGATTGGTGTGATTGATACTGGTGTTGACTATAACCATCCTGATCTCGTTGCCAATATGTGGGTAAACCCAGGTGAAATTGCAGGAAACGGCATTGATGACGATGGCAATGGCGTAATCGATGACATTCATGGCTATAACCCTACAACAGGTACTGGTGATCCTATGGACGGCAATGGCCATGGTACTCACGTTGCGGGCACTATAGGTGCGACTGGTAATAATGGTGTTGGTGTAGTGGGCGTTAACTGGGACGTCACTATGATTGGTTGTAAGTTCCTATCAGATGGTGGAACGGGGAGTACTGAAGACGCCATAGCGTGTATTGATTATTTTACTAACTTAAAAGTTAATCATGGTGTTGATGTTAAAGCGACAAACAACTCATGGGGTGGCGGTGGATTTAGCCAAGCACTTAAAGATTCCATTGAATCGGCAGGTGATCAAGGCATCTTATTTGTTGCTGCAGCGGGTAATGACGCCATAGATAATGATGTTAATCCACATTATCCATCAAGTTATGACTCAGATGTTGTACTTTCTATTGCGAGTACTGATAGAAATGATGCAATGTCGGACTTTTCACAATGGGGCCTTACAAGTGTTGATATGGGGGCGCCAGGCACATCGATTTTATCAACTTTCCCTAATGATAGTTATGGCACTATTTCAGGCACTTCTATGGCAACGCCACATGTCGCCGGGGCTGCAGCATTAGTTTGGTCTGTTGCACCTGATATTGGCGCTGTTGAAATGAAGCAGCTATTAATGGATTCAGGTGAAGTTAATGCTGGTTTAACGGGCTTAACTGTTGCAGGTACCCGATTGAATGTCGCAAATGCTTTAGATGCAGCAGATCCTGATCCTTCATTTAATTTATCAGCTTCGCCAAGTTCGCAGTCGGTAGAAGCGGGTAGTGCTGTTAGCTATGACTTCTCTGTTGGCAGTATTGCTGGTTGGGATGATCAAGTGAGTTTAACTGTATCGGCTTCTCCAGCGTTAGATGGTGTCAGTTTATCAACCGCCACCGCAATGGCTGGTGATAATTTTACCCTCGATGTGGCGACATTAGACGATGCTGCTTGGGGCAATTATGTATTGACCGTATCTGCCGATGACGGTATGACAGTCAAAGATAAAGCCGTTGCGTTGACAGTATATCCGGCTGGATTAAATGACTTTACTTACGGTAATGATACGCCAGTTGATATTTCAGACAATACCACTATCACAAGTACGATTGAAATCGCTGACCCTGTTCAAATCTTTGATTTAGCAGTTAATGTCGATATTTCACATACTTGGATCGGTGATCTAATCGTAACCTTAACCTCACCAAATGGTACAGAGGCAGTGTTACACGATCGTGCTGGCGGTAATACTGATGACTTAGTTCAGACTTGGAGTTTATCTGAGTTTGATGGTGAAGTTGCTGCTGGTACGTGGACCTTGTCGATTTCAGATAATGCAGGTGGCGATACCGGTGCACTTAATAGCTGGGGACTCGATATTTCTGCGCTAGGTGAAGCAGCACCAGCAGCGCCTCTGGCAAGTTTTGATTATGATGTTGATGGATTAATGGTGACTTTCACCAATACTAGTTCAGATATTAACGATGATATTGTCAGTTACGAGTGGGATTTTGGTGATGGCAATATGTCTTCAGATGTCTCTCCTGCTTATATGTATGCAGCTGGTGGAACGTATACTGTTTCTCTTGTTGTGACTGATAGCGAATCGCAGACTGATACTGTTTCTATGGATGTTGAAGTATTTGAATATTCAATTGATGCAGCAGTTACACGCACAATGAAGTCTCGCCGAGGTAGTGCGCTAGTCGATTTAACTTGGAGTGGTGCAGTGGGTGAAGATGTCGCTATCTATCGTGATGATGTCATGGTGTCTACAACGTCTAATGATGGTCGCTTCCGAGATCGTTTCACTGACGCGCCAGCAGAAGTGACTTATAAAATATGTGAAACAGAGTCTAGCTTATGCTCAGATCCTATTGTTGCAGTTTTTTAATGTTTCAATAATTCTATGTAAATAGAGTGAAAATGAAAGAAAGGGATGGCTTGCCATCCCTTTTTATATATAAGCATTTTTTGTAAATGCTTTGATATTAAAAGGCTAATCAGTAGACTAATGATAATTTATTACTTTGGATGGATGTCATGAGTATTTGGTTTAGAGAAGTTACATTAGAAGATTGTGCCAAAATGGATATCGGGATGCATGGAAAGGGCACCTTGATGAAAACACTAGGGATTAAAGTGACTGAAATTGGTGATGATTATATGGTGGCAACAATGCCTGCCGATCCTTCAGTACATAACCCTCTTGGTATTGTTCATGGTGGTGCCAATGTCGCACTTGCTGAAACTGTTGCCAGTTACGCAGCTAACTTTGTTGTCGACTTCGAAAACTTTTACTGTGTTGGTCAAGAAATCAATGCTAATCACTTAAAAGCATCGCGTAAAGGCGAATTAATTGCCACAACTAAGCCGGTACACATAGGCAAAAGAAGCTCAGTCTGGGAAGTGCTTATAACTAACAGCGCTGGTGAATTGTGTTGTATTTCGAGAATGACAGCAGCCGTAGTAGCACGTAAATCAACTAAATAAACATAACTGTCGAAACTTGAACCTGTGTGAATGATTAAAATTAACTACACTGACAATATGATGCTTTTAAAGAAGGATGATGAATGGAAGCTGCAACAATTTGGGAATGGGTAGGCTACCTCGCTTCTGTCGTGGTCGCGATTTCGTTGATGATGTCTAACATCAAAAAACTTCGGTGGTGGAATTTAATTGGTGCTGCACTATTTGTAGCCTATGGATTGGCTATTGACGCAATCCCTGTTGCCTTAGTTAACTTTTTTATTGTACTTATAGATGCATACTATTTAGTTAAACTATATCGTGAGCCGTCCAAGCCTGTAGACAATTAGAAAGGCTATTGGGTTACGCTGGTTAAATTATTATGCGGCTGCATTTTAATAGATAACTTATTAAGTTACCAGCCTGTAAAGTATTGATACATAACTTACATTTATTGTTGTTTTAGATCAAACTCAGCTATTAAGTCGTACAATATTATAAAGAGTGATGCAATGCATCGCTCTTTTTTTATTTGTTTAATCGTATTTGTCAATCAAGGCAATCAGATTTAATCGTTTTTACATTTAATCTTCGATTGGTATTATGAATTCAATGAAACACAGCCAGGAGAGATATCGTGGCAACAGTATTTGATTTAATTGAACAATGGTTACTAGCTGAATAATTTAAAGGTAAATAAAATGAACAATAACTACTTAACAAGCCAGAATGGCGCTCCAATTGCCGACGATCAAAACTCTCTGTCTGCTGGTGAACGCGGGCCGCTATTACTGCAAGATTGGCATTTAATTGAAAAGCTTGCTCATTTTAACCGCGAAAGGATCCCTGAGCGTATCGTACATGCAAAAGGTACAGGTGTTTACGGTAAATTTACCTTAACCAAAGATCTTAGTGATTACACCATTGCAGAACATTTTAACGGCGTAGGTAAAGAGACTGAGACGTTTATTCGTTTCTCTACAGTAGGTGGAGAAATGGGTAGCGCAGATGCTGAGCGTGATCCTCGTGGTTTTGGTCTGCGTTTTTATACTAAGCAGGGTAACCATGACATTGTTGGTAATAATACACCGACTTTCTTTTTAAGAGACGGGATCAAGTTCCCTGATTTCATTCATACTCAAAAGCGCAACCCGCAAACCAATTTAAAAGATCCTCAAGCGATGTGGGATTTCTGGTCATTAAACCCTGAAGCCATGCATCAAGTGACAATTTTAATGTCAGACCGTGGTATCCCAGCTAACTATCGTCAAATGCATGGTTACGGTTCGCATACATTCTCTTTCTGGAATGCAAAAGGTGAACGTTTCTGGGTTAAGTTCCATTTTAAATCACAGCAAGGTGTAGTGAACTTAACTGGTGAACAAGCCGACGTGCTAAAAGGCATTGATCCTGATTCATCACAGCGCGACATGGTTGCAGCCATTGCGGATAGTAATTTTCCTAAATGGACAGTGAATGTGCAAATCATGCCTGAAGCAGAAGCGAATACGTATGCTATCAACCCATTTGATTTAACTAAAGTTTGGCCGCATTCTGATTACCCACTGATTGAAATTGGTGAACTAGAATTGAATCGCATGCCTGAAAACTATTTTGCTGAAGTTGAGCAAGTTGCCTTAGCACCAAGTAATTTTGTACCAGGTGTGGGCGCATCGCCAGATAAAATGCTTCAAGCACGTTTGTTCTCGTATGCAGATGCTCAGCGTTACCGTATCGGGACTAACTACAATCAGTTACCTGTGAACTGTCCGCACGCAGCTAAAGCCAATCATCATCAACGTGCTGGTGCAATGGCTGGGACTCAATGTCCTTACAATGGCTCGCAAACCGGTGCTGACTCAAGCGCAAACTATGGCCCTAATACGGTAGATGGTGGTCTTAAAGATACGAGTCAATTTGCAGAGCCACCGTTAAGACTTGATGGCGAAGCTGACAGATATAGCCGTTACGACCAAGATGATTATACGCAAGCGGGTAACCTGTACCGTATTTTCAGTGAAGAAGAGAAGCAACGTTTAGTTGAAACTATTGCTGGAACGTTGAGTCAAGTGACTGCAGATGTACAACAGAAAATGGTTGCGCACTTTACTCAAGCAGACGCAGATTATGGTCAACGAGTTAACGCACTTTTAAAGGGTTAATCTTTAAAGTGTAAGTTGTTTTTATTGCTATAAAGTGATTTTAACGAGTAAAAGGAAGGTATATACCTTCCTTTTTTATGTTTGTTAGTGAAGGCTTAAAGCTGTATTAACGTTGAATTATCTGCACTATTCTTACTGTAGAGATAAAAAAGCGCTTCTATGGGAGTCTAGAAGCGCTTTGGCATTATCTTAGTTTGACAAAAGGGTAGGCGTTATCCTAATGGAATAATGCCATCTACTTTGATGACTAATGAACATGCACCAACAGCAGTCCAATCAACATCAGCAGGCGTGAAGTCTTCTCCAGCTCCAAGGCCTGGTACTTCTGTCACCCAGTCTGGCGCTTTCAATGCTGTGCGTTTGAAGTCAACGGTGCCTAAAATACGGGCTCCCATGTTGCGCTCAAACTTAGCTGAAAGCATTGGAGAGTACTCGTAATATGATAAGCTAGCTTCACCTTCATTGATGACGTTATAACAAGTATTGTTTTTACCAATGCTCATGGAAACATAGTAATGACCGTCTTCTTCTTGTTTCATGCCATAGCCAAAGATAGCAATGTTTGGCGTTTCAACTTCTTCAGCTGTCTCGTCATCTGTAAATTTGTTTACTGTCGAAACTAGCTTAGCGCCCATTTGGTTTTTGATTGCACTTAACTGGTATTCTTTGCCATCATTCGGGAACATGTCTGCCATGTACTCGCGGTTTTGTAAGCCACAAGCTGTTTTTAACGTTTTTGCACCCGTTCCATCAGAAACTTCTTTCCACTCATAATTGTAAATGCTGCCATTTAAACGCTGCGCTAAGTAATCTGCATTTAAGAATGAGCCATCGTTGTAATAGAAAGAACCTGAGGCACCAGTCTTACCATCAACTTTACTGCCATCACCTTCTGGTTGAGGGAATGTTGGATCTTGTGGATTACCAGGATCGACAGGTGGTGTTTCATCATGTGGATTTTCATGACAGTTGCTACATGTACCGTAGTCACCATGTGGCACATTAGCTGGATCGCTGCCTTCGTAGTTATGACAGCTCATACAGTCATCCGATGCCATTGCAGAAGCAAAAGCAGAGACTAATGGCTCTTCATCAATAGGCGCATTAGGATCGATATAGTCGAACATGACATTTTCTTCAGCACATTGGTGGCTGAATGTTGAAATATAGCCAACAGCTTTAGTCTGCAGTTCTTCTGTTTTTGTGGTTAGACTGGCATTGTCCTCAACTAAAGATGCATTTGTAGAAGTTAACTCAGTATTTTGCGTATTTAACTCGGCATTTTGGCTTTCAAGTTGTTTGATTTGGCTTTCAAGACCAGAAGTATCTGTATCATCATCACTACAAGCTGTTAGGCCTAATACAGCGATACAAAGAACGCTTAATTTAAATTTATTGTTCATCTAAAAATCCCCCTATTTATCGTTTTTGACTAATTTTTGATGTATTTTTTAAAACTTTCAGAATGGTGAGTAATCAATTTTCCAAACTTATCCTCAATTAACATGATTGGGATTTGGTGTTCATTGGCAATGGCCAATGATTCTTGTACTGAGAGCACCATAAAGGCGGTAGCCAGTGCATCAGCAGTCATAGAATATTGTTCAATAACCGTCGCTGAGACGACGGTATGAGAAACGGGTCTTCCTGATCGTGGGTCAATTAAATGTGAGAAATGCTGGCCATTATTTTCAAAATACTTGCGGTAATCGCCTGATGTTGCGACAGCTGAGTTACCAGGAGTAATGATTTCCATTTGCCCGCTTGAATAAGCAAACGGTTTGTCGATACCTACTGTCCACTCTTGGTTATCAAGGCTCAATCCCTTGATGCGCAGTTCTCCACCTATATCGACAAGATAGTTATGAATATTGTTTTGCTCCATGACCTCTGCTATCACATCAACGCCATAGCCTTTAGCAATGGATGAGAGGTCGATATAAAGTCCATCTATTGATTTAGTTAATGAGTGATTAGTTAGCTGGATATGCTGAATGCCAATGCTCTTTTTTGCATCAATGATTGCTTGATCTGATGGCAAGTCTTGGATGCGCCCATCGGGACCAAACCCCCATAGATTCACCAAAGGTCCAACGGTGACATCCAGAGTATTGTTAGTTAATTCAGCGATACGAATCGCTTCAATGATGACGCGTTCAAAATCAGCACTGATTTTAATTGGAGTGTTTTTTGGGGCTTGATTTATGAGGCTTATTTCAGAGTTTTGACGCCAAGTGGACATGGATTGGTTGACGGTCTCTAAACGAACTTCAATTTGTGAGCGAATATTCGCCATCTTTGCGGCAGTGATTTTGTCTTCTTTCCAGGTGACTTTATATTTATTACCCATGGTTTGACCATGAACAGTTCTCATATCTTGTGCATTAGCATTAGTCACTAATAAACCCAATGTGAAAATTGACACTAGAAATTTTAAAAATAGATCATTCATATCGCTGACAAATCTCTACGTATATTTACTTTGTACAACTAGATTATATTCTGATTTTTTTTTGTAAAATTAAAATTCATAATTCTGCAGTTTTGTAAATTAATTTGGGTGAGAAGTCAGGTTATTAAATAGTTTTTGATCTAGATCTAGTTTCATTGTTTATTTATTAGCGGTAGTTAATTTGTATTTAAATTATGCAGCGGGCTAGTTGTGATTGTTTTTAGTGTGAGTGATGTCATGCTTTTATATTTGACATATTGCACTTGTGGTTTCTGTAGTAGATTTATTTATTTTATTTGGAGTCGAAAAAATTTTATTGAAATATACCGATTGCGGAAAGTGAAAGACCTCTTCTGCAATGTGGAATTCAATGCGGTGGGAATGGCTCGTTAAGAATCGGTTAACAATTGATATATATCCATTGTTATTGGGTGAAGATGTTCGCAATATAGAAATCATCGGGGTCATTAAAAGCGTTTAAGATGAATGCTGGTTTTCGCTAGTTATATTTGATTAAATTGGTTTAAGTAAAAGTGTTTAAATAAATTAATTAAAGTAAAACTGAAAATCTAAGCCCTAAGTATATAATAAATTTAAGTACAGAATATAATAAGTGTAGTTTAAAAATAGATGAAAGAGTAATGCGAAAGGGTAAAGGTTAAATAACTTTGTTTACTGCTTACAAAGTATTTAAAATGAAAACTAGCTAATCATGTATTTATTACCTATTACTAGGGTTGACTAGCGAGTTTCCTTATTTATAAAAATAACGATGAGTTTGTTAGGGTTAAACCAGTACTTTATTTAACACTCTTTGCCAGTTGCCACCTAAGAAGCGGTCTCGATCGCTCGATTTGTAGCGCGCTTTTGCTAACGCATCATCAATACGGCTCATTCTATCGATATTGTTGAGTTCAGGAATAACCACATGTTGCGGTAGACTTTCAAAGCCCAAGACATTCTTTTCAGCTAAACTTTGCCACCAAGCGTGATACTGTTTAACGCCTTCTGCATTGTTATTATCTAATGCTAATAAGTTCTCTTGACCTCGTAGAGGGTAATCATTGGCGATGGCTACTGCGTTTACGCCACCAATTCTGGCGACTCTATCAAGTTGACGAATGTAATCATCAAGAGTGGGTACAGGCTCATTTGTGAGCCAAAAACTCATCATGAATACCCCAAACACACCACCTGTATCGGCAATCGCTCGAATGACTTCATCGGGCGAACAGCGAGCGTTATTCACAATAGAGCGTACAGCGCCATGGCTTTGCACAATAGGCATGGTGCTGGCTTTTGCGGTATCAAGTGCTGTTTGAGGGCTTGAATGACTCACATCAATCAAAATATTACGTTGGTTTAGCGCACTAATTAATTGCTGGCCATCTGTTGTCAGCGGTTTATTTAATCCTTGAGTACCATCATTATCGAGCGCGCCGCCAGCAAAGCGGTTGCCATAATGGTGGGTGAGTTGTAGAACACGTAACCCGTGCTGATGGAATTCATTTAAATGCTGCCAATGCTCGCTGTTTTCGCCTTCATTATCGTCAAAACTATCGTCTTCAACACAGTCAGCGCCTTGAATTTGAAAGTAAACTGCAGTGCGCTGCTCTTCTCGGGCAATGGCGATATCGCGACCACTTAAGCCCTGCATTAAAATCGTTGGGTTATCATTAACGATTTTTTCTGCCTTTTTAATACTGGCGATACAAGCTTTATAACTGCGCTTATAATTGGTGGTACCGTCTGCTTGGGTAATGGCTTCAATATCTGAAATATCGCAAATGTAGGCATCGAGTTTTGAGGCGCGGACATCATCAAGGTTTTCGGGTAAGAAACTGAGCCCATCGATATAAAGTCGTTTTTTGGATTGCGCAAGTACAGATGAGCTGTAAAGCGGGCATAGTAAAGAGGCTGCTGCTATGCCCTTTAATAGTGTTCGGCGGCTTTGGTTACAAGCGCTTATTGTCATGTGGTTTCCTTTTTAGACGCTTGTAATCATGGTTAACTTGATTATGTTGCGGCAAATTGCTTAATAGCATTGGCTAGTGCGGTTAACCCATTGGTACGAGATGGACTGAGTTGACCACTTAATCCTAATTGCGTGAAATACTGTTCTAAGTCGAAATTAGCAATTTCGCTGGTGGTCTTCCCATGGGTTGCACTTAGCAGTATAGCAATAAGACCCTTAACTATACGTGAATCGCTGTCGGCACAAAAAAAGTGTGCTGACTCAAGTTGATGGTGATACAACCAGGCTTGGCTTTCACAACCTTTCACCTGAGCCGCTTCTACTTTATAGGCTTCAGCTAATGGTGCAAGTACTTTACCTACCAACATGATCTGGCGATATTTATCTTGCCAA
The DNA here is from genome assembly GCF_041468785.1 of Shewanella sp. 10N.286.52.E4. Taxonomy (NCBI): domain Bacteria; kingdom Pseudomonadati; phylum Pseudomonadota; class Gammaproteobacteria; order Alteromonadales; family Shewanellaceae; genus Shewanella; species Shewanella sp. 10N.286.52.E4. The sequence continues at coordinate 54,947 of NZ_JBFRJJ010000010.1, read as the reverse complement.
TTCTTAGCATTTTCAATCGCAATAACCGCCAGTGAGACTTTCTCATCTAATGGTAAAAAAGCGCTTGCTGCAGGTTGTAAGATTGCGGTGTCAGATGTGCTATTTGTATTCAAGGAAAGCCTCTTAAATGGATCGTTTACTCATGGGTATTATTGGTGTCTTATTGCTGCAAACACAATTAATTACTTGATGATATAAATACTCTCAATTACTTGATGACATAAATGCTATCTATTACTTGATTATAAGAGTAATGCTTTGACATTGACGAGTGCAGTAATGAATTGGTCAATATCCTGCTTATTGTTGTAAATCCCTATGGATGCTCGACAGCAACCTTTTATGGCCAATAGCTCCATTAATGGCATCGCACAGTGATGCCCGCATCTAACTGCAATACCTTGCTGGTCTAGCAAGATACCCACATCTTGATGGTGTTCATTAGCAAGATTAAATGCAACAGCACCAGTATTATTAGCGTTTGCGCCATATAGGATGATGTCACCTAGTTGCGTTAGTTGCTGTTGTAAATACTCCAGCAGAGATTGCTCATGTTGTCTGGCTTGCTCTTTAGGTAGGCTATTGATAAAACTGATTGCTGCACCTAAACCTATGACTGCTGATATTGCAGGTGTTCCTGCTTCAAGTTTATTAGGCAAACTGCCAAATGTTGTACCCGTAAAGCTAACTGTTTTGATCATCTCACCGCCGGTCAGCATAGGCACTAATTGATCAAGTTGCGCGAAACGGCCGTAGAGGATGCCTACGCCCGTTGGACCATACATTTTATGACCTGAGAATACATAAAAATCGCAATCAATTTGTTGTACATCTATATCAAAATGAGCAATGGCTTGTGCGCCGTCAACCAGTGTTATGGCACCTGCTGATTTTGCTTTTTGTACTAAGGTTGCTACATCGTTGACTGTGCCTAAGGCATTAGTGACATGACTTAATGCGACAAGCTTAGGCGAGAGAGTTAATAGTTGCTCAAAAGCGCAATGATCTATTGATAAATTGTCATTCAGTGGAATGGGCTTTATTGTCGCGCCTGTGCGTTTAGCGAGTTCTTGCCAAGGCACAATATTGGCGTGATGCGCAGCGCTATCCACCAAAATAATATCATTTGCGCTAATTTGCTGACTTATACCATAAGCAACCATGTTGATTGACTCAGTGGTGCCGTGAGTAAAAATGATCTCTTCAACTTTTGCGCTATTGATAAAACTTTTTACTTGTTCGCGTACGGTTTCATAATGCTTCGTCGCACGGGCGGATAACTGATGAGCAGCGCGATGAACATTGGCATTGTCGAATTGATAGTAGTGATTGATAGCATCGATGACTGATTGTGGCTTTTGACTGGTAGCTGCGGTATCTAAATAGCACAGAGGGCTTTCGTCCAATTGCTGGGCTAATGTAGGAAATTGGGCTCTTATCGCATCATGTTCAAACGCTATTGTCATTGCAGGCTCATTATTAATGAAGTATCACACTGGGCATTAACCCAAAAAAAGAAAAGCGTCACGATCTTCATAGAAAGTGACGCTTAATGCAAGTATACAATAGCTTTAACTGGCTTTTAGCTTATGGGCAGGGCATACGATAAAGGTTCGATAGCTGGTTTATTCTTGCTAGCAATTCAGGTGTCAGACTGACATCAAGGCTATCTATGTTTTCTTTAAGTTGCTCAAGGTTGGTTGCGCCAATAATATTTGAAGCCACAAACCGTCTCGAATTGACGAAAGCCAATGACATTTGTGCTGGGCTTAAATGAAATTCACGAGCTAAGTCGACGTAAGCTTGGGTTGCCTCGAGTGCCATTGGCGTCGCGTTATATCTCGCAAAGCGTTTAAAGACGGTTAACCTTGCTTGTTCTGGCCATTGGTTATGTTCATATTTACCTGTTAAGGCACCAAATGCGAGTGGAGAGTAGGCTAGTAATGGCAGTTCTTCACGATGACTGATTTCAGACATACCTAATTCAAAGCTACGATTAAGCAAGTTGTAAGGGTTTTGCACACTGACAATACGCGGTAAGCCATGTTTTTCAGCTAAACGTAGGTATTGCATTAATCCCCACGGGGTTTCATTGGATACACCTATGTAGCGCACTTTTCCTTGACGAATAACTTCAGCTAATGCTTCAAGAGTTTCTAAAATAGGGGTTTGCTGCTCATCATCTAAGTGGTCATACAAAAACTCACCGAAAAAATTACAGTGTCTGTCAGGCCAGTGCAATTGATATAAATCGATAGTGTCGACTTGCAGGCGTGCGAGTGAGGCATCGACAGCCTGATGAATATTAACCCAATCTAGTGCCATGTTAGGGCGAATAAAGTCACTTTTAGGCCCTGCCGCTGACACTTTAGTGGCGATGACTAAATTGTCACGGTTATCACGCTGTGAAAGGTAATGACCAATAATGCGTTCAGTTTCCCCCTGTTTTTCAGCATTAGGTGGCACGGGATACATTTCGGCAGTATCAATAAAGTTAACGCCGCGATTAATGGCGTAATCCATTTGCTCAAAAGCGTCACTTTGGGAGTTTTGTTCTCCCCACGTCATGGTGCCTAAACATATCTTGCTAACATCAAGGCTAGAATGCGGAATGCGTTGATATTCCATTTATATCTCCTATGGAATGCAGTTAGTTTGACGTTAGCAATGTTTGCCAATAAAAAAAAGTGACGAATGAGGGCAAAGCGTTAATTGCTGAATATATCAGCATTGATAAAAGGTGCCATAGCCAGAATAATGGCTTGAGTATAGATACTCTCACGGGTAGCCAGTCCTTGTGTGAGTAGGCCAATAGCGCCGCCTTTTTGTTTAATGTTGTTGGTATTAAATAACCTATCCATGACGTGTCCCAATTCTTCACCTTGTTCGAGTGCCTGGTACACTTTAAGTGGTAGTGGCAACAAAGCACTTCGGCCAACAGACAACTGCTGCTTATGCAAAATGGCCATATAGGCAAATGTGGCAGGTCCGTGATCAAAATTATCTACACCACCTTCCATGGCAATATAAAAATCTGCATCTTGCTGTTGCGCCTGACAATATTGGGCTCGGTTTATTGCGCCTAGTTTTGTATCTGCTTCAGTCATGGGTTGATCTGCGACTAAAGATGGCGCATGAATACCCTGACATATGATGTTGTGATCTGGAAAATATTGACTAAAAGCCACTTTAGCCGCGTTAACTTTAACTGGGTTTTTCGAGCCGACGGAAATAATGAGTTGCTTCATAGTGGTTTCAATTTCTAGATGAGTAGGTTCAGACATAGTTTTTTGTTTGGTGAGTTATTTTTAATAGCGCCATAAGATACACTGGACACATTAAGCATATTACCTGATTTATATAGAGAGTCATCATGGCAAAGAAGTTTTATGTGGTATGGGCAGGCCGAGAAACGGGCGTGTTTACCAGTTGGGATTACACTAAAAAGCAGGTAGATAAATTTCCCCAAGCGAAATACAAGTCTTTTCCTACAGAGGCACAAGCGAAAGCGGCATTTGCGGCATCACCGGCTAGCAGTATGGGTAAAGCAACAGCAAAAGCGGGCTCGGCCAGTAATAATAAGCCTGTAAAAAGTAATGCTGTGGAATCGATCAAAACTAAACTGGTCGATCTAAGTACTCACGATACCATCGTATTTACCGATGGCGGCTGTGAGCCAAACCCAGGTAAAGCAGGTTCTGGTATGGCGGTTTATCGTCAAGGCCAAATCAGCGAGTTATGGTATGGGCTATATAATGCTAACGGCACCAACAACAGCGCAGAGCTAAATGCTTTATATCAAGCGTTGTTAGTCGCTGAGAAAAGCATTAATGCACAACAAAGTGTTAAGGTAATGAGTGACTCACAGTATTCAATTAACTGTATTACCAACTGGGCTTACGGCTGGAAGTCAAAAGGTTGGAAACGCAAAGTCGCTGGAGATATTGCTAATTTGGAAGTGATCCAACAAGCCCATGAATTATATGATCGCATAAAAGATCACATGGCTATTGCTCACGTGGCAGCGCATATCGGTATTGAAGGTAATGAGCTTGCCGATCGCATGTCAATTTACGCCATCGATAAGAAGAATCCGGATTTTACCCTCTATGATAAGCCGATTGACTTAAGTGCCATTTTAGCGCTTAGAACGGGTTAACCTTTTAAGGATATACATTCTCAACAATATTAATTTCAGCTGTATTGTCCTACTTATAAAAAATCACTTAATGTGGCTGTAGTGTACATAAAATAAGAGTTACAGCTATTTTAGGAGTTGCTTTATTAGTGCTTTTGTTAATATTTATATTAAGCATTGTTAATGACTTTGCTATCTGATCGTACCAGTTGGCTATCTTGCTCGCAAAATGCTTATTATTTTTTGGAAGTCGAGCCAAAAAATGACCTAGATCATATTTCGCTATTTAGAATTCTATATTCTTCGCCGTGAAATTAGTTACCTCATTTAAGGTCATTTTTATGCAAAGAGATTCAATCAATGCGCAGGATGTTGCAGTTGCAGCTCAAGAAGAGCAAACCCCAGTAAAAGGCTGGTCACGCCAAGACACTACTTGGATGCTTAGTTTGTTTGGTACCGCTGTTGGTGCAGGTATTTTATTTTTACCGATAAATGCTGGTATGGGTGGGTTTTGGCCATTAGTGTTAATGGCAATCATCATCGGCCCTATGACTTACCTCGCTCATCGTGGTTTATCTCGTTTTGTTTGTTCTTCTAAAAATCCTGTTAGTGATATCACTCAAGTGGTTGAAGAGCATTTTGGTGTCAGTGCAGGTAAAGCCATTACTGTCCTGTATTTCTTTGCTATTTTCCCTATTGTGCTTATTTATGGTGTTGGTATCACTAACACGGTAGATAGCTTCATCGTAAACCAGCTTGGTTTTGCTTCACCTCCACGCATTATTTTATCTGCAGTACTGATTATTGGCATGATGTCAGTAATGGTTGCGGGTGAAAAATTCATGTTGAAAGTGACCCAGTTCTTAGTTTATCCGCTTGTGGCTATTCTTGCATTTATGTCTTTCTACCTGATCCCTGATTGGAAATTAGATGCATTACAAGTTGTGCCTTCTGCTGGTGAATTCCTTGGTACTGTGTGGTTAACTATTCCAGTACTGGTGTTTGCATTTAACCATTCACCTGCTATTTCACAGTTCTCTGTGTCACTTAAACGTGAACATGGTGACAATGCAGCCAAAAAAGCCGACGTGATTTTACGTAACACGTCAATGATGCTTGTTGGTTTCGTCATGCTCTTCGTATTCTCTTGTGTATTGTCTTTAAGCCCTGCACAACTTGCTGAAGCAAAAAGTGAAAACTTAGCTATTTTGTCTTACTTAGCCAATGTTCATTCAAGCGGCTTTGTTAGCTACTTCGGTCCTATCATTGCATTCATTGCGATTATCTCTTCTTTCTTTGGTCATTACTTAGGTGCGACTGAAGGCTTAAAAGGCATGATCACTAAACAATTACGTAGCAGTAATAAAGAAGTGTCTGATGCAAAATTGAATAAATTCATCTTAGGCTTCATGTTCTTCAGCATTTGGATTGTTGCGGTAATTAACCCTAGCATTCTAGGCATGATTGAAGCGTTAGGTGGTCCAATTATTGCGGCAATTCTTTACCTAATGCCAATGTATGCTGTGCATAAAGTGCCTGCTTTGAAAGCGTATCGTGGTCGTATCAGCAACGTATTTGTTGTGATTGCAGGTCTGTTAGCAATGACGGCAATTCTATTTGGTTTAATGAGCTAATCGCTTTTAATCAACAGTATTAAGCCGTTCATTTTAGTTGTGAGTGGTTATTCGAGGAGTGCAATCTGTGCTCCTCTTTTTCTTGTTTTAAGCTGTGCTGCTTTGCCAGTAGAGCATTGAGGTTTATTTATGTTTAGTGCATTTGAAATCTTTAAGATTGGTATTGGTCCTTCTAGTTCTCATACCGTTGGGCCGATGAAAGCGGCGAATTGTTTTATTAATGATTTAATCGAGCAAGGTCAACTAACACAAATCACTAAGTTTACCGTTGATGTTTACGGCTCATTGTCTTTAACTGGTAAAGGTCATCATACTGATATTGCTATTATTATGGGACTTGCTGGTAATGAACCTGAAACGGTAGAAATTGAAAGCATTGAACCTTTTATTGCACAGGTAGAGAAAACCCAAGAAATCATTATTGGTGATGCCATTCACCACGTTGATTTTCCACATGATGCATTAATATTCCACCCTGATACTTTGCCATTGCATGAGAATGGCATGAAGCTACATGCATGGAGTGGTGATAAGTGTGTTTATAGCAACACCTACTATTCTATTGGTGGCGGCTTTATTGTTGAAGAAAAAGACTTTAACCAAAGTCATTCTAATGGTGTTGAAGTGCCGTTTCACTTCAACTTTGCCGATGAGCTTGTTGCTCATTGTCAGCAGTCTGGATTAAGCATCAGCGGCTTGATGAAGCAAAATGAATTATGTTTTCGCAGCGAAGAAAACATGTATTCAGGTTTTAGTTTAGTGTGGAAAACCATGCAAGATGCCATTGAAAAGGGCTGTAATACTGAAGGCGTTTTAGCTGGACCTTTGAAAGTATCACGTCGCGCTCCTGCATTACATCGAGAGTTACTTCGCAGTGAAAAAGTGAGCAATGACCCGATGGAAATCATCGACTGGGTTAATTTATTTGCATTAGCGGTCAGTGAAGAAAATGCTGCTGGTGGCAGGGTTGTGACCTCACCGACCAATGGTGCAGCTGGGATCATTCCTGCGGTACTGGCTTACTACAACAAGTTTATCCAAAAAGTTGGACCCAAAGAATGCAGCCGTTACTTTTTAGCCGCTGCTGCAGTAGGCTCGCTTTATAAACGCAATGCATCGATTTCTGGCGCTGAAGTTGGTTGTCAAGGCGAAGTGGGCGTTGCATGTTCAATGGCTGCAGCTGGTTTAGCTGAACTGATGGGCGGCTCACCTGCACAAGTGTGTATGGCTGCCGAAATTGGTATGGAGCATAACTTGGGGCTAACTTGCGATCCGGTTGCAGGCCAAGTTCAAGTACCTTGTATTGAACGTAATGCTATTGCATCTGTTAAAGCGATAAACTCATCGCGTATGGCGCTTCGTCGTAATTCAGAACCGAGAGTGAGCTTAGACAAGGTGATTGCTACCATGTATGAAACTGGTAAAGATATGCATGTTAAATATCGTGAAACCAGCCAAGGCGGCTTAGCGATTAAAGTGGTTAATTTGTGTGCGTAAATGTGTGCCGTTTTATCTGCTTCGTTTAGTGTTCTAAATAATAAAAAGGCTTTCAAATGAAAGCCTTTTTTGTTTACGAGATTGTCCACTTCATTGCGTTATTTCTATTCGCTGTACGTTATGCCTTTGAGCCTTCAGCAAGCTCTTCGTACATCAGGTAGTGGCTTTGCTCCATACCTAATGATTCATAGGTTTTCTGCGCAGCTAGATTATCGTGCTCCACATATAATCTGAAACTTGCTGCGCCACCCATTTCAGCAGCCTTGGTTTTTACAGTTTGATAAAGCTTGGCATAGATCCCTTGGCGACGATTTTGTGGACGAATATAAACACTCTGAATCCAACAGTAATTAGTTGCGCGCCAGTCACTCCACTCAAGTGTCACCATTAAAGAACCTGCAATTTCTCCCTCTATTTCGGCCACTAAATAGAAACCCTTTTCAGGGCTGTTAAGCATAGTGTCAACGCCCTTGGTAAGCAGCGCATTGTCTAATGACAAGTTTTCTGTCTCCATTGCCATGGCTTGGTTAAATTCAACTAATGCTGCTAAATCTGATAGTTGGCCTTTTCTTATTTTCATTGTGGCTCCTTGATGCGAAAGAGTTGCATATTTTTACGACATTTTTATTCGACTAAAGTCTAAGCTGCTATGCTTAATACTCATCTTGTATGGTTTGAGAGAATGCTATGAATAAATCAAAATATCAATTCAGAGTATACCGCTACTTTGCGCATCCTAATCGTATTAGTTACGCCATTAACGAGCAATTGCAGGCTTCATATCTTGCAGCTACTCCTAATTCACAGCCGGTAATTAACCATGTGCTGCACTTTACATTGACCTTAATGACTTTTGGGTTATGGGCCATTGTGTGGTGGTGGCTAATATTAAAAGCGCGTGGGGAGCAAAATAATCTTTTTGCTGGCTTTGATGATGACTATTGGAGTTACTTGATTGAAAGAGAGCGCCCACCTGCGGCGCTTTATCCTATAAAAGTAGGAAAAGAGCGAGTTGAGTGTATTTTCGAGGCTTAATGCTATTTATTAAACTTTAGCGATGCGTAAGATGATATAGATCACCCATCTGATTGTAATTGTCGTGCTAGTATGCCGCGCCGATTCTGCTGATTATTGCCATAAATCAACTCAATATGCCGTTCGGCGCGAAATTATTACAACTCACTTACTCAATCTGCAAGGTTTACATCATGTCAAAACATGCTCCGTCACTGCCAAGTCGAGTTTGGTCTCGCTGGATGTCAGTTCCGTTATGGTTACAAATTCTTATCGGGATGGTGTTAGGTATTATTGCTGGGGTCAGCTTAGGCGAAGATGCAAGCTATCTTAAGCCGATTGGTACTTTATTTGTTAACACCATTAAAATGCTCATTGTGCCGCTAGTATTTTGTTCGTTAATTGTCGGGGTTACCTCGATGCAAGATACCGCCAAGATGGGGCGAATTGGTTTTAAATCCTTTGCATTTTATTTAGGTACAACCTCTATTGCTATCAGCATTGGCTTATTGGTTGGCAATATCATGCAGCCGGGAGCCGGACTTGGTTTACAAACTAGTGAGATCATTAATGAAGTGAAAGAAGTGCCCACCTTAATGGACACCTTGATTAATATCGTACCCACTAACCCTGTAGCTGCGCTGGCAAGTGGTCAGATTTTACAGGTGATTGTATTTGCAGTTGCTTTGGGTATTTCACTGGTATTGATAGGCGATCACGGTAAGCCCGCTATTCGAGTATTTGAAAGTTTAGCTGAGGCCATGTTCAAGCTAACTGATCTTGTCATGAAGCTTGCTCCTTATGGCGTCTTTGGCTTGATGGCATGGGTTGCTGGTGAGTATGGCCTTGATATGTTACTGCCATTAATTAAAGTGATTATTGCCGTTTATGTTGGTTGTGCTTTGCATATCTTAGGTTTCTACAGCCTAGTGTTAAGTGCATTCGGTAAACTGAATCCGATTCAATTTTTCAAAGGCATCGGCAATGCAATGGCGGTGGCATTTACCACTTCAAGCTCTGCGGGCACATTACCTGCAAGTATGAAATGTGCTAGCGAAAACTTAGGGATTAACAAGAAGATTTCAAGTTTCGTATTACCGCTTGGTACGACAATCAACATGGATGGCACCGCACTTTATCAAGGTGTAACGGCATTGTTCGTCGCTCAAGCATTTGGTATTGATTTAACTTGGGTTGATTACATCACCATTATATTAACCGCAACGCTTGCGTCGATAGGTACCGCTGGCGTACCTGGTGCGGGTCTTGTGATGTTAACATTAGTATTAACCACAGTTGGTTTACCGCTAGAAGGTGTAGCGATTATTGCCGGTATCGATCGCGTGTTAGATATGGCGCGAACAGTGGTTAACGTATCTGGTGATTTAGTGGCAACAACGATTATTGCCCGCTCTGAAGATGAGATTGATGTAGAGCATTACAATGCAGATATGGAGCAATCAGCGATTATTGCTCAACACGCTGAGGTCGATATGAAGCAGAAAGTAGAAGATAATATTCGAACGAGTTAGCGCTCTATTGACTGGTTTTATTCGTTTCGAGAAACAAAAAAGAGTCGTTTCATCATTGATTAATTGACGAAACGACTCTTTTTTTTCATGAGATTTAATCTTCTTTCTTGCTTAACACTAATAAGTTAGCACCCGCATCAGACTTTAATAATAATTTGCCTGATTTCGATATTGTGATGTTAGTGACTAGTGGCATCGCTTTCATCACGCGCTGTTCTTGCTTCATCAGTACATCAACGCATGCCATCATGCTTGAACCTGCTGGTAAAAGTGTTAATTGGTTTTCTTCTTGTTCATACTCACCAAAAAACTGATTGCAGCTATTATTACCTGATAGTTTGCCGTCAGCGGCGAAAATGATTTCAGCAGGACTGTGATTGATTACGGCTTCAGATAATGCTGACTCCACATGCCAGTTACCTACTATATTGATTTCTTCAGCTTGATGACTGTTGCTTTGACAAGCACTAAGGCCGAAAATAACCAAACAAGCAGTGAAAATGGGTTTTATCATGATGGATTGATTCCAATAAGGATGCTAATACGTATTAATATCCATAGTATATACTGTGTTTTGCGGTTATTTTTCACTTTCAACAAGATTTAATCTTTTAACGTATAAAAGTTGCTGTTTTAGGTATTCAAATCAATTTATCTTTCGGTTTATTTCTTAATAAGAGTTGCGCTAATGAGTAAGATTTTTAAGATGATGCATATGCTTGGGTTATTGTCTGTTGGCATAGGTGCGAGCTTGTACCTTTTTACTGACTTCGCCAACGAAGTCAGCGGCATGTTGCTTGTTGCCAGTTTAATTGGCGTTGGCTTATTAATCATGGCACCTTACCCTGTTGCGTTAGTATTTGATTGGGCGCAAAAACAAAATGGTGATAACGCTTCTAAATGAATATCAAATACCGATTAGCAAATGAAGCTGATGCTAATGCTATTGCTCAGCTTGAAAAGCAGTATATGAATGATGAATTATCTTCTTCTGCAGACGTGATGTCTGGTCAGTGTTTTTCTAAAATACAAATAAGTGAGTTGATTAAAAAAGGCTGGATTATGTTGGCTGAAACAACAGAAAATGAAAATGTTGTCACAGCTATTATTGGTTACGTCATTGCGGGTCCATGGTCATGGTTTCAAGCTTGGGGGATTTATGCCCACGTACTACGCAAAATGAATGATATTGAAGTGGGCTTTAGTCGACTAAGCTCAAACAATAGCTGCCAGTATGGACCAATATGGATACATCCCAATTATCGTGGTCAGGGTATCTTTGAGCAATTAGTGCAACAACTTAAACGTAAAGTTTCAGCCAAATACAGCTTTATGGTGACATTTATTGCTGAAGAAAATGCGCTCTCCTTTGCCGCGCACACTAAGAAATCGCCAATGGAAGTCGTGGATTACTTCAGCTTTCAACAACGTGATTACTATTTGTTAGTGATGAAAAACTAGCCCTAATCACTCTAATCTTTTTATTAATCTTTTAAATTGAGTAATCCCGTTATGGCACATTCTGAATCGATAACCTTTGAACAAGTATTTCAACCTTATCTGCATTTAAGGTTGGCAGCGTTTGAAAACCTAAAAATTGTGGTTGGCGTTTTGGCAGCTTTGGAAAAGCATTATTCAGCCTTTGAAATTGAACTTAACCCTCAACTCTTCATTTCACAAGTGGAGGACAAAAGCAGTTCAAGCGCTGAGGGCAAGTCATCACTCAACTTGAAGCCATATTATATTGTTGAAACTGAGTTTGGTAATATTGTGTGTGGCCGCACAAATGGTTATGAAGAGGTCATAAAACTGATAGCAACAGATGCTGAACCTATTGATTTATCTTCAGGCAAGTCGGTTAATGTGCCTATTCTTAGTTTGCAGCAGATTTCATTTATGTGTGTTGAAACCTCACACTTCGATCATTGTTAATCAGGTCGTTAAGTTCAAATGCTAATTGAACGCCTTATTTTGAAACAAGCTTCATCAGAATTAAGGGCCTATCTGGCTGTTGGTACTTAAGAAATAATTGTTGGATATCATTATTAGGTTTGTGGCAAACGATAAAACCATAAGCTTGATAAAATGGTTCAAGTTCGGGAATCGCAAAAACATAAGCTTGTTCGAGTAATAATTCAGGTTTTATATATTCCAGTAATTGATGAGCAAACCCTTGTCCTCGTGCAATTTGTGCGACGACTAATCCAGTGACCAATTGACACTTGCCGATAGGTTTAATTCGAATGCTGGCTTCAATTTCACCCAGTGATCCCAATGAATCTTTGGCTTCAACCTCTATGTTTATGCCTTGATTCAATTCAGATAAATCATCACTCAAATCATCACTTAGAACATCACTTAGAGCACCACTCAAGCCAGCATCTATTACGCTATTATTTTGCAGTTTGCGATAAACACCTTTTGTACTGCTATTTCTTATGAGTGCTATGCGATCGTTAATACTGGGTTTTGAGTAACTTAAATGTTGGCGATAAAAAAGTTTTATTTCAGACCACTGCATTTGGGCGAGTAAAATCTGGCTATTGTCTTGTTTTGGGGTTTGTTCATGATTTTGTTCATGGCTTTTTTCAAGGTTGTGTTTAGGCTTCTGCTTATGAGTGAGCTGAAACGCTGGAGGGGAAAACCACTCAGGCATGGGCACAATGATCCTGTCAATTTTTATAAGTAATCTGAGTTTTGTGTTTCGCCATCATAACAAATCATCAGTTTAGCTGATATGAATAGCTAAATTTCAATGATCTAGCCCTCGTTCAATAACATCACTACCTTCTGCGCGTTAAATGTTGAGCATAATATGCTCAGTTTTGCTGATAAATTATGTTAATGACTTGTTTTATTTTGAGTGGGAAGATTTGGGCTTGTTTGAACAATTATAGGGTGATAGCTTAGTAAGTAACTTATTTAGCATATGATTTTCATCAGTTTACCCGAGCTCAATTAGCTAAGTTGATGTTTAGAACAACTTGAGACATAAATGGAATTTTTGCCAGAATCATTAACACCGCAACAAGTTTATAAATTGCTTATTGGTGGTGTCAGCCCAAGACCTATTGCTTGGGTTTCAACAGTATCAAAATCAGGGGTCAATAATTTAGCACCTTTTTCATTTTTTACTGTAGCAAGTGCTAATCCACCAGTCTTGTGTTTTAACCCTATGAGCACAGATAAAGGGGCTGAGAAAGACACTTTAGTCAATATTCGTGAACAGCAAGAATTTGTGATCAATAGTGTCAGCTATTCAGATTTAGCGGTGATGAATCAAACCTGCCATCAAATCCCCGCAACTGAAGATGAGTTTGAATATGCAAGTGTTGAGAAACAGGCTTCATCGATAGTCGCTCCGCATAGAGTGAAGCAAGCGATTGTCAGTTTTGAATGTAGACTAAATCAAATTGTAGATTTAGGGCAGGATCCCATGTCAGGCCATTTAGTGCTAGGTGATGTGGTTGCTATTCACGTGCGCGATGATGCTGTTACTGACTTTAAAATCGACAGTGAAATGTTGGATGCCATCGGCAGAATGGCGGGTAATGACTATAGTTTAACAAGAGACAAAGTGCAGCTAAATCGATAAATTTTGAATTAGTGATGCTCCTGTTGGAGTGCGAATATCGGTATATGACCATATTAATGAAGGATCATCGAGGTCATTTTTTTAGCAGTTGAGCATTAATGACAGGGAGAGATAATGCCAATTTCAAGTTCAATTACCAATAAACTTACCAGTAAGCAACGTGATGTCACTCAAGGTATTGTGATAGGGATGCTTGTGTCTTTTGCTGTGGTGATTTATGGCGCACTAGCAAACCCTTTTGAATATAGTGAGCCACAATCATTAATTGAAAGGTTGGTTATTTATGCCTATGGGATGATTTTACCAACGTTAAGCTTAATCATTGCTGTGGGGCGTGTTGCTAAGCATCGATTTTTCAGTGCGAAAGATATTGATGGTAGCAGTTATTATGAGCAATCAGAGCGAGTTAGGCGCCTGCAAAGTGTTCTGCAAAATACCTTAGAACAATTTTGTATTGTGATGAGTGTGTATTTCTTATGGGCTTTCATTATGCCCGCTGACTATATGTCGTTAATTGGATTAATTTCGGTATTATTTTTTATCGGCCGAATATTGTTTATGCGCGGTTATGATAAAGGGGCGGGGGCAAGATCTATCGGCTTTAGCTTGACCTTTTATCCGTCGGTGTTAACTGTGGGCGCGATTATCATTTATCTTTTCTATCGTACTTTCACCTAGCCTGTAGTGTACATATCTATCTTGTACTGCCAATAGTTATCTATCTTGCACTGTACATAGTTATTTTGAACTCTAGATATCAAGTGAGATAAATTAAAGGCACAAAAAAACCGTCAATTGACGGTTTTTTATTGCTTAACTTAGCGTAAACAATTTACTTGGCATCAGCAGTCAATAAGTTTAAAACTTATAGACCTGCATCAGCGCGCAAGATTTCAGCTTTATCAGTTGCTTCCCAAGGGAACTCTTCACGACCGAAGTGACCGTATGCAGCTGTTCCTTGGTAGATAGGACGTGCAAGGTCTAGCATTGCTGTTAAGCCGTATGGACGTAGCTCAAAATGCTGACGTACAAGCTTAATCAATACATCTTCAGATACTTTACCAGTACCAAATGTTTCAATGCTGATAGATGTTGGCTCTGCAACACCAATTGCATAAGACACTTGGATTTCACAGCGGTCGGCAAGACCTGCAGCTACGATATTTTTAGCAACGTAACGCGCAGCATATGCAGCACTACGGTCAACTTTTGATGGGTCTTTACCAGAGAAAGCACCACCACCGTGACGAGCCATACCGCCGTAGGTATCTACGATGATTTTACGGCCTGTTAAACCACAATCACCTACCGGTCCGCCAATAACGAAACGACCAGTTGGGTTGATGAAGTATTTAGTGTCTTTGTTTAACCACTGAGATGGTAAAACAGGCTTAATAATGGTTTCCATCACGCCTTCAATCAAGTCTTCTTGGGTCACATCTTCACGATGTTGAGTCGAAAGCACGATAGCATCGATGCCTTTGATTTTGCCATTTTCATAAGCAAAAGTGACTTGGCTTTTCGCATCAGGACGTAACCAAGGTAAAGTACCATCTTTACGCACTTCAGACTGACGCTTCACTAATTTGTGTGCGTAAGTAATCGGTGCAGGCATTAATACGTCGGTTTCGTTACTCGCGTAACCAAACATAAGACCTTGGTCACCCGCGCCTTGTTCAGCTGGATCGCTACGGTCAACACCTTGGTTAATGTCTGGAGACTGTTTACCAATGGCATTTAAAATCGCACAAGAATCAGCATCAAAACCCATATCTGAATGGGTGTAACCAATTTCACGTACTGTTTTACGTGTGATTTCTTCGATATCAACCCAAGCAGAAGTTGTGACTTCACCGCCGACTAAAACCATACCGGTTTTAACGTAAGTTTCACAAGCAACGCGTGCTTTAGGGTCTTGCTCTAAAATTGCGTCTAATACCGCATCAGAAATCTGATCGGCGATTTTATCTGGATGACCTTCTGAGACTGACTCAGAGGTGAACAAGTGGTTTGCCATAGTTGGTAAATCTCGTCTTTTGGAATTTGAACGTGTAGAAGCATCTACATCTAGACGTCTATAATAATTCAAATCGGATTGGATAACACCCCTTAGAACTAATATAAGTTAATAATTGTGCAATCATTCAAATATTTATAAAAATCCATTTTTGACTGTTTTAGATATCAATAAATTAATCTTATGAAATTTATGCAGTTATTTAACTTTTTAGCTCCAACCTTAAGGTTTAAATGGGCGGTAATAGAACAATTATTTTAGTTGAGTATTATTAGTTTTGACTGTTTTAATACGTTTATTGGCAATAAATATTCACATCGTTTAGTACGCAGAACGGTGATTTTGGATCAGGCATTCTTTATGGAATGTTGAGTATGGGTGTAAAAAGTTATATAAATGTTAGCGCTAACATGATATAAATTTAAGCCGTTTAATATCTTATTTAGCTGGGGCTTGGTAGTCAGATGCAAAAAATTGCGACTTATATCTAATAATAATTTGCGTCCCATCGCTGAGTAGGGGAAAATATGTCCCCACAATTGCCCGCTAGACCTCATCATCAACAAGCAGGAGAGAGCATGTCATCTCGTAAAGAACTCGCTAACGCAATCCGTGCATTAACCATGGATGCTGTTCAAAAAGCCAATTCTGGCCACCCAGGTGCACCAATGGGGATGGCTGACATCGCTGAAGTGCTATGGAATGACTTCCTTAAGCACAACCCAAACAACCCAGAATGGGTTGATCGTGACCGTTTTGTATTATCAAATGGCCATGGTTCAATGCTTATCTACTCTTTACTGCATTTAACAGGTTATGCATTACCTATTGAAGAATTGAAGAACTTCCGTCAGCTTCATTCTAAAACCCCTGGTCATCCTGAATATGGTTATACGCCAGGTGTTGAAACCACAACGGGCCCATTAGGCGCAGGTATCAGTAACGCTGTCGGTATGGCGATTGCTGAAAAAACCTTGGCTGCTCAGTTTAATCAACCTGGTCACGATATCGTTGACCACTTCACTTACTGTTTCTTAGGTGATGGCTGTTTGATGGAAGGTATTTCTCATGAAGCATGTTCATTAGCAGGTACTTTAGGTCTTGGTAAGCTTGTGGCTTTCTGGGATGACAATGGTATTTCTATTGATGGTCATGTTGAAGGCTGGTTCACCGATGACACGCCTAAACGTTTTGAATCATACGGCTGGCACGTTATCGCAGACGTAGATGGACACGATAGTGATGCAATCCGCGCTGCTATTGAAGAAGCGAAGTCTGTTACTGATAAGCCAACAATGATTTGTTGTAAAACGACCATTGGTTTTGGTTCGCCAAATAAGTCAGGTAGTCATGATTGTCACGGCGCACCACTGGGTGATGCTGAAATCGCTGCAGCACGTGAATTCCTTGGTTGGGATCACGGTGCATTTGAAATCCCTGAAACTGTTTATGAAGGTTGGGATGCAAAAGATTCTGGCGCTTCAAACGAAGCAAGCTGGAACGAGAAATTTGCAGCTTATACTGCCGCTTTCCCTGAGCTAGCAGCTGAATACAAACGTCGTGTTATCACAGGCGAGCTTCCTGCAGAATTTGAAGAAAAAGCCAACGCATTTATTCAAGAATGCCAAGATAAAGCAGAAGGCATTGCAAGTCGCAAAGCTTCACAAAACGCCATCGGTTTCTTCGGCGAAATGTTACCTGAACTGTTAGGTGGCTCTGCTGACTTAGCGGGTTCAAACCTGACTCTTTGGTCTGGTTCAAAAGGTATTCAAGACGATCCTGCGGGCAACTACATCTACTACGGTGTGCGTGAGTTCGGTATGAGTGGCATTATGAATGGTGCTTCTTTGCATGGTGGTTTCATTAACTACGGCGCGACGTTCATGATGTTTATGGAATACGCTCGCAATGCAGTACGTATGTCAGCATTAATGGGCATTCAAAACGTGTTCGTTTATACCCATGATTCAATTGGTCAAGGTGAAGATGGACCAACTCACCAACCAGTAGAACAACTTGCTAACTTACGTATGACGCCAAACATGACTGTATGGCGCCCATGTGATGCGGCGGAAACTGCTGTATCTTGGAAGTCTGCTATTGAAAACCGTAAAGCGCCTACTTCACTTATCTTTAGTCGCCAAGGCCTTAAGGCACAAGCACGTACAGCTGAGCAATTAGCTAATGTTGCTAAAGGTGGTTATGTACTGTCTGATTGTGAAGGTACTGCTGAAGTGATTCTAATTGCTACAGGTAGTGAAGTGCAGCTAGCACTTGATTCTGCTGCAGCATTGACTGAAAAAGGTCAAAAAGTTCGCGTTGTTTCTATGCCATCTACTAACGTATTTGATAAGCAAGATGCAGATTATAAAGAATCAGTATTACCTGCTGGCGTACTGAAACGTGTTGCTATTGAAGCTGCGCATGTTGATTACTGGCACAAATATGTTGGTTTTAACGGCGCTGTAGTCGGTATGTCTACGTTTGGTGAGTCTGCACCTGGCGGCGATTTATTGAAGCACTTCGGCTTTACCGTTGAAAACGTGGTTAACACAGTGAATGCTCTGGTTTAACCAATATACAGTTAAATAATAAGGGTAAACTTTTACCCTTTAAGTCTGTATAATGCGGCCTGCAATCACTTGCAGGCCGTTTTATTATCTGCTTTTTACTGAGTACTGTTAAGAGGAAGCTTAACCCTCAATGATCCGAGTCGCTATCAATGGTTATGGCCGTATAGGTCGTTCTATCCTCCGTGCACTATACGAGTCGGGTAAACGTCAAGAAATCCAGATCGTGGCAATTAATGAACTTGCCAAACCTGCCGCAATCAGTCACCTCACTCAATATGATACGACTCATGGCCGTTTTCAAAATACGGTTAAGTTGAAAGATGAACAGCTCGTCATCGGCGATGATGTGATTCAATTGTTCCATCAGCCTGACGCGAATTTACTGCCTTGGTCAGATCTCGATATTGATATCGTTTATGAATGCAGTGGTAGTTTAGGCGATCGAGCAGAATGCGAAGCGCATATAAAAGCCGGTGCCAAACAAGTCCTGATTAGTCACCCTTCTTCTGCTGATGTTGATGCCACTATTGTATTTGGTGTCAATGATGATTTACTCAAAGCAGACCATACAGTTGTTTCAAATGCGTCATGTACCACCAACTGTATTGTGCCTGTCATTGATGTGCTAGATAATCACTTCGGGGTGAAAAGCGGTGCAATAACCACTATCCATTCATCGATGAATGATCAACAAGTTATTGATGCGTATCATGACGATTTACGCAGAACACGTGCAGCGGGTCAATCCATCATCCCAGTAGATACAAAACTTGCTCGCGGCATTGAAAGAATTTTGCCGCACATGAAAGATAAATTTGAAGCGATTTCAGTGCGAGTGCCCACTATTAATGTCACCGCAATTGATTTATCGGTGACATTGAATGAGCGAGTAGATATTGCCAAGATAAACCATGTTTTAGAGCATGCAGCCAGCGGATTATTTAATGCGGTGCTAGGCTATACCGATGCGCCATTGGTGTCGTGTGATTTTAACCACGACCCGCGCTCCAGTATTGTTGATGGCACTCAAACGCGGGTGAGCGACGGCCACTTGGTCAAGTTATTACTTTGGTGTGATAACGAATGGGGTTTTGCAAATCGAATGCTCGACACCAGCTTAGCAATGATATTAGCTAAGCAAACAGATAACTAATTTTATTGTTATTGAGCGCTTTATCTCTGCGGGTAAAGCGCTCAGTAGCAAAAGCAGTTTTGTTTTTAAATTATAAGGAAAGTCTAATGGCTATTATCAATATGAGTGAGTTAGATTTAACCAATAAGCGTGTGCTTATTCGTGAAGATCTAAACGTACCTGTCAGTGATGGTGTTGTAACGAGTGATGCTCGTTTACGTGCTGCTTTACCAACAATTAAGCTAGCGCTTGAAAAAGGTGCAGCTGTGATGGTGATGTCACATTTAGGTCGTCCAACTGAAGGCGAGTTTAACCCTGAGTTTTCTATGCAGCCAGTGGTGAACTACTTAAATGAAGCACTTGATTGCCCTGTAAGTTTAGCGTCAGATTACCTTGATGGTGTTGAAGCTAAAGTTGGTGAAGTCGTAGTATTCGAAAACGTACGTTTTAACGTCGGCGAAAAGAAAAACGATGAAGCTTTAGCTAAAAAACTAGCGGCATTATGTGATGTCTACGTAATGGATGCATTTGGTACAGCGCATCGTGCGCAAGCATCGACTCATGGCGTTGGACTTCATGCATCAGTAGCTTGTGCTGGCCCACTTCTAGCGGGCGAGTTATCTGCTCTGGGTAAAGCATTAGATAATCCAGCCCGTCCAATGGTTGCTATTGTAGGTGGTTCAAAAGTATCAACAAAATTGACCGTTCTTGAAAGCTTATCAACTAAGGTTGATCAGTTAGTTGTCGGTGGCGGAATTGCGAACACATTCGTCGCGGCAGCTGGCCACCAAGTGGGTAAGTCATTATTTGAAGCTGATTTAGTGGATGAAGCTAAACGTTTAGTTGCAAACGCACAAAGCCGTGGCGGCGATATCCCTGTACCGACTGATGTTGTTGTAGCGAGTGAATTTAGCCCAACCGCTGAAGCTACATTAAAATCTGTTAGTGATGTATCTGATACTGATATGATTTTTGATATCGGCCCAGATAGCGCAGAAGCATTAGCTAAAATTATTGAAGCAGCAGGCACTGTTGTGTGGAATGGCCCAGTTGGCGTATTCGAATTTGACCAATTTGGCGAAGGTACTAAACGTATCGCGCAGGCGATTGCCGATTCGAGTGCATTCTCTATTGCAGGTGGTGGCGATACATTAGCAGCAGTAGATAAATATGATATTGCTGATAAAGTCTCTTATATCTCTACAGGTGGTGGTGCTTTCCTTGAGTTCCTTGAAGGAAAAGAATTACCTGCAGTAACCATGCTTGAACAGCGTGGTACTTAACAGCAAGTATAAAAAACGTTTTAGCCATTTCGTCACTTAGATGCTAACCAAAGAGTTTGCACTAAGGCTGACGGGCTAAAACGGAAAGATTGCAGTAAGAAAAATATAATTATTAGAAAAAAAACCGCCCGTGTTCTTTATTGAAACGTTGGCTATTTACGGATAGTTAACCTGGCTTTGAAGTGTCATAGGGTATAAAAATCAATCCAAAGCGATAGCGACCTAGGTGAGACATCACCCTATTTTTGGAGTAAAAAATGGCCTTAATATCTCTACGTCAAATGTTAGACCATGCTGCAGAACACGATTACGGTGTTCCAGCATTCAACGTAAACAACCTTGAGCAAATGCGTGCAATTATGCAAGCTGCTGAAGCAACTGACAGCCCTGTGATTGTTCAGGCATCAGCTGGCGCACGTAAGTACGCTCGTCCTCAGTTTCTTAAGTACTTGATGGCTGCTGCTCTTGAGCAATATCCAGATATTCCAGTATGTATTCACCAAGACCATGGTACCGATCCTGATATTTGTCAGCGTTCTATCCAATTAGGTATGTCTTCAGTGATGATGGACGGTTCTTTGATGGCTGATGGTAAGACACCTGCATCATACGAATATAACGTTGATGTTACTCGTCGTACAGTGGCTTTTGCACACGCTTGTGGTGTGTCTGTTGAAGGTGAAATTGGTTGTTTAGGTAGCCTTGAAACCGGTGAAGCTGGCGAAGAAGATGGCATTGGCGCTGCGGGTATCCTAACAATGGATCAAATGCTAACTACGCCAGAAGAAGCTGCACGTTTTGTTGCTGATACTCATGTTGATGCATTGGCTATTGCAATTGGTACCAGCCATGGTGCTTACAAGTTCAGCCAACGTCCTACTGGTGATGTGTTGCGTATTGACCGTATTAAAGAAATCCACGCTCGCATTCCTAATACTCACTTAGTTATGCACGGTTCTTCTTCTGTACCGCAAGAGTGGTTAGAAGTGATTAACCAGTACGGCGGCGCGATCCCTGAAACTTACGGTGTGCCGTTAGAAGAAATCGTTGAAGGTATTAAGCACGGTGTGCGTAAAGTGAATATCGATACTGATCTACGTTTAGCCTCAACGGGTGCAGTACGTAAATTCCTTGCTGAAAATCCATCAGAATTTGATCCACGTAAATTCTTAAAAGCATCTATGGAAGCAATGGCTGACATCTGTACAACACGTTACGAAGCATTTGGTTGTGCTGGCATGGGCTCTAAGATCAAGCCTAAGTCACTACAAGCAATGTATAAAGCGTATCAGTCAGGTGAACTTAATCCTCAAATTAACTAATGGCTGACTTTTACAAGAGTCTTTAGTTATATGAGCATTTAGTTACATGAGTCTTTAGTTATATGTGAAAGTAACAACACTTATCAGTTAACTAATTGATTAATAAAGCTTCAAAAAACCAGCGGTCAACGCTGGTTTTTTTATGGCCAAATTTTGATGAAACAACTTGTATCAAAGGCGTTTATAACGCATTATCCCCGCCCTTAAAAATGGAATAAAACTGACTCAGCTTAATTAGAGACATATTAACTGTCATTTTGAGTCGTTAACCTTGTCATGGAATATGCTCACCTTTAACCATTACTGAAGTACTAACATGCACGTAAAATCAGACAAACCACTCTCATTATTCGCGTTGACTTGGCCATTATTTTTCGATTTTGCGCTACATTTTTTAACCGCAGCGTTAAATACGTTAATGATTAGCCGTGTTTCCTATCAAGGGGTGGCAGCGTTATCTGTTGGTAATATGGTCTTTGAGTTATCCATTACCTTATTTAGTTTTGTCAGTATTGGCGCGAGTGTGGTCATTACCCAATATTTGGGGGCTAAAAATCGATCAACAGCCCGCGATGTTGTTTATTCCTCTATTGGGTTTAATTTAATGGTTGGGGTTGCAGCAGCGCTTGGAGTATTTTTTGGCGCGGGGCTAATACTGCACCTGATGAACTTACCGGTAGAGTTAATTCCCGATGCTAAGTTATATTTGCAAATCGTTGGTATCTGTTTGATCCCTGAAGCTATGGCAATGTGCTTAGCTGCTGGGATGCGTGCCCATGGATTTACTCAGCAAGCCATGTGGGTCACTTTATTAATGAACGTGATTACCTTCTTGGGCAATTTATTATTGCTATACGGCTGGTTCGGTATACCTCAAATGGGCGTCGCTGGCGTTGCTATTAGTACCGTAGTAGGTCGACTCGTCGGCATGTCTTTGATGGCATATTTATTTGTTAAGTACACCCAAATTCCGCTTAAAATAACTGAAATTATTAAGCCTAAAAAGCATTTACTTGCCAAAGTATTCCATATTGGCTTACCTGCGGCAGGGGAAAATATCTCTTGGATGCTGCAATTTATGGTGGTGACAGCCTTTGTTGGTTTGATGGGTGATAAAGCCCTTGCAGCGCAAGCGCTTTATTTTCAAGTCTGTATGTTCATTCTTTTGTTCGGTTTATCTATCGGTATTGGCAATGAAATTATGATTGGCCATATGATTGGTGCCAAGCAATACCAAGCTGCTGAGACACAAATGTATCGAGCACTCAAAATTGGACTGGTTCTAACGACGATTGTTGCAATTCTTGCCGCCTTAATGGGGGAAAGGTTAGTGGCCTTTTTCACAGATGATCAAGATATTCTCGCTATGGTTGGGCAATTATTTCTTCTGACTTTATTGATGGAGCCAGGGAGAACCTTCAACTTAGTGGTAATTAATGCTCTGAGAGCTAGCGGTGATGCACGCTTCCCCTTTTTTGCTGGTCTTATATCTATGTGGTGTATAGCTGTGCCTGGTGCATACTTCTTTGGTATTTACCTCGACTTAGGCTTGGTCGGCATTTGGATGGCCTTGGCGATAGACGAATGGGTGAGGGGATTAACCATGTTATGGCGCTGGCGGAGTGGCCGCTGGCAAAGTAAGAGCTTGTTATCTGCTTAAAAACCGCCATTTGGAGTTTAAATATTAAATGCACAGTAGTTTTTTCATTTTTGATACCAAAGTGTTAGAATTCGGTTCGATTTCTGGGGTGAACTTGAATTAATTGTAAATAAAGGATTTGATGACATGAAAAAACTGCTACTTGCTGCAGCTGTAACACTTGCCATGCCATTTGCGGCCCATGCTGGTGCTGATTTTGTCGAAGGTGATGCGACGTTTGCTGGTGAAGCTGAGTTAGGTGCAACGTTAACAACGGGTAACACTGATACTTCTTCTTTTAAAGCCCGTCTTGGCCTTAAACAAGAGCTGGGTAACTGGGAAAATGCTTACTTACTAGAAGGCTTATATAAAGAAGACTCTGGTGAGAACACGGCAAAACGTTACTATGCTGGTATCCAAGGTGATTATAAGTTTGATGAAAAGAACTACATGTATATCACAGCAAACTACGAAGCCGATCCTTTTACTGGTTTTGATTATAAAGCAATTGGTTCAGCCGGTTATGGTCATAAATTTATCGATACGGGTAGAACATTTTTAAGTGCTGAAATTGGTCCTGGTTACATTTATAAGAAGCTAGATGATGAACAGTCTTTAGCATTGGGCTATGACACTGAAGATAGTGTAGTTGCGCATGGTGCACTTAACTTTTCTTATGAAATAACAGAAAGCTCTAAGTTTACTCAACTCTTCGTTGCTGATTACGGTGATTATTTAGAGGGACGTTCTGAGTCTGCGTTAACAGCTAACATTATCGGTGCGTTAGCGATGAAGTTTGCTGTGATTGTTCGTTACAACAGTGAGCCTTTAGAAGGTTTCAAAAGCACTGATACTGAAACAAACATGACACTGTTATACGCATTCTAATGTATTCGGGATATCACCGGTAAACATTTGTGTGAACCTATAAAAGCCGAGGATAACTCGGCTTTTTTGTCGCTATTTTTTGAAACGGTTTTACTTTTACCAAGCGTGTACCGCTCTAATGTTATTAGCGTTATGAATGTTACATTTGAGGGCTAGGTTTACTTTGTATAAACATAAATGGAGGCTTGCCTTATGATCTCTGCTTAGATAGGGGAGGTTGTTTGAGTGCTTTTTAATCTTATAAGTCTCTGGTAAATATTATTATTTTGTTAAAATGGTTAACACTTGTATCCGTTTTGCTGTTTCTGACAAAGAACTCTTACGAAATTACGAGGGCTAGTTCACGAAATTAAATCTAGGCTATCTATCGTCTGTTTTGATCACAAACTATCTTTTTTGGCTAGCGTATAATAATTGGTGATATTGACTAAAGAGATAATATAGGAATGCAAATCGGGTGTTGTTGGTTTGATGATGAGCAAAAAGAGCTTATTAATCAATCTAATGCTACTAAATGGCAACTCAATTATAATGAGTACAAGGTGTTAAGCATACTTGCAAAGCATCGTGGCCATGTTGTACCTATAGAATCACTGTCATTTCCAGAAGAGCATGATGGCTATTTACACAGTTTATCTCTTACGGAAATGGAACAACTTGTAGAAAACTTCCAAGATTACTTTGGTGAAGCTCATCGTGGCCTAATTGAATTAATTGCAGATCAAGGGGCCATTTTATATAGCAATGTGGTAGTAAATCGTACCAGCTTGCTAGATTCCCCCACTAAAGTTATTTCAAAAGCACATTACATTCTCGTTATTCTTATGACAATAATTGCGTCTTATTTTGTCCACTCAAATCTAAAAGACTCGGGCTTTAGAGTGCCAGATTTTAGCGCTGAATTTATAACTCCTGCTGGTAGCTTAGCTAAGCTTTATGCTTACGAGTCTGAAGGGAGTGAGGACTATCATGGCGATTTTATATCTCGTTCTGAAAATGCGTTAAGCGAATTATCAAAGTGTGATGTGATGGATTGGGATTCACTTTTAGTGTCGATTGCTCGCGATAATAGAACAATTAGCGTTGTTTTGAAAAAACGTGATCAGGATGGGTTACATTTTGAAAATATTAGAGTGATAAAAGATGATCCACAAATGACTGTTGTGAACCAAGATTGGTTAAAAGAGGTGAATATTTGTGGTTAATCGTCTAGCACAATTTCTAATGACAAAGCTTGGGCGCGCTGTTTTTATTCTGTCGAGTACAGTTCTGTTTTGTATTAGTATTTTAATACTGGAGTCTTTTGCTGATTCGCGTCAAGTGTCGGCATTTGATTGCAGTACAAAAATTCACGCAATGACAGCCAATGATAATATTGTGATTAACACCCCTCAAATCTCGATACATCTCTCATTGACATTCAATGATGAGAAAATTTATTTAGACTATTTTAGCGAGCAACCTGAATCATCACGTGAACATTTATCTTTAAAAGGTCAGCTAAGAGAGCTTGAGATTGGTAAGTTATTGTATCAGCTAGATTTAGATATAACAGATGCTAAGTTTATATCTGATAATTCATCATTTCAGAGTTATTTAGCCAATGAATTCAATGAATCAAAAGAGAACCTTGCTGTTGGTAACCAAGTGAGTGTTAACGTTCAAGTGCTAGAGATGGACGCAGACAACGGCTTTATTTTGGTAAAGTTTACTCCTTTTAGCACCCTTTGGGCTTGCCAATTACACGAATAAAGCATGAGTTGTTAATATCCCCCTTTCTCATTGTTCGCTAAATTCGTTATAGTAACTATATTCTCCGTTATTGAGTTCTCCTCAGTGGCAAAAATCAAAGTAAAACAAGAAGAAGCATTATCAATTAAGTTCAGCCATCAGATGGAGGTTGGGCATCAGCGTGCACTCGATTTATATTTTTATTTGCCAACAGAAATGGGCATTGGCGATAAAACCTTAGATGAAGAAGAGTATTATCATAGCGCCATTGTCGGGCGTCGTTCCTATTATTCTAAGGGCCTGCATTTACCTTTAGTGCAAAACCGTTTTGTGAGTATTAATAAACGCACTAAAGAAGAGTTCCGCTTCTACCTTAATTTATTCGCTTATCAATTTGCAGTTGCTATTGAAACTGATGCAAAGGAATTAAGGCAAATTACCGAGGCCGCAGAGTTTTATCCTGCATTAGCAGAGCTTGGCACATCGGTTACACAATTATTAAAGAAATTTCGTCGTAATGAACCCAGCGAAGAAAAGTGGCAATCTTATTTTGCTAATGCTGATAACTATCTGTCTTGGTTTTGTGAACAGCAATTACTTAAAACACTAGCTTATCGGCCTCGAAATGCTGATTACAGTGATATCAAAGAGCAGATAGTTAACTTGTGTCGTGCTGAAAATCATTACCGTGAAGAAGAAAAAAAGTACAATTCGGCAGGTACAAAGCAAGATGCAAACCGCATTTCAAATAAGATGTTGTTACTGCGCCGCTTGATCCAACAAGGTGTAGTACTTAAAGAAGAGCTAAAAACCCTCGGAGTAGGGCTAAAGAAGTTCGTGACAGGGTTAGCCACAACCTTGGTTATGTTGGTCGTCTCAACGTTGATTATTAAAGCACAGGGCGTCTTTAGCGGCTTAACCATGAGTTTAATCGTTACCCTAGCGATTATTTATGGTTTTAGGGAAATTTTTAAAGAAGATGTGCGCAATGCCCTATGGCGCTTTATTCAACGTGGGCGTCCACGTTGGAGTCGTATTCTTCGAGATACCTCGACTAAAACGGTGGTTGCTAAACAGTTGGTTTGGCTCGATTTCACTCGCCCGCAGGATATTCCTGCAGAAGTCGCTGAAATAATGAAGCAGCGGCATAGCCAAAACAAGGTTGATGCAGAGGTGTTGCATTACCGTATTGCCACCAAAGTCACTAATAAAGAATTTGAAGCAGGCTACTCGCAAATTCAAGAGCAAGTTAACTTTAGCTTAGTGCCATTTGCAAGACACCTAGAGCGCGGCAAAGCCAAAATCTATAAAGAACTGGACGGAAAAGTCAGTAATGAATCGGTAGAGCGCCGTTATCAAGTCAATTTGGTCGCGGTGTTAAAAGATGGCAAAGGGCCGTTAGAATATGCCCGTTACAAGGTCGTTATGAGCCGTTCTAACATTATTGAAATTACTCGTAGTAAGTTACCAGCAAACTTATTAGAGATGGGGGATTAAGTCGCTGTGTGAGCTGTTA
The DNA here is from genome assembly GCF_041468785.1 of Shewanella sp. 10N.286.52.E4. Taxonomy (NCBI): domain Bacteria; kingdom Pseudomonadati; phylum Pseudomonadota; class Gammaproteobacteria; order Alteromonadales; family Shewanellaceae; genus Shewanella; species Shewanella sp. 10N.286.52.E4. The sequence continues at coordinate 27,436 of NZ_JBFRJJ010000010.1, read as the reverse complement.
ATTATCAGGTTAATTTAAGCTTTCAACATACTTAAACCACTTTAGGTAATATCAATCAAGCAGCTTTAGGCAATTTCAATTAAACAGCTTTAGGCTATTTCAATTAAACTGCTATAGGCAATATCAATCAAGCAGCTTTAGGCAATTTTAATTAAACAGCTTTAGGCTATTTCAATTAAGCAGCTTTAGGCAATTTCAATTAAACAGTTTTGGCAATACCATAATGAAACACAAGGGCTGCAATTTTCGTTCAGCCCTAATACACAGTTCCTTCCTAATATATAGTTCAGGTTCTGACAGATTGATAAGCAAATTATCCGCTCTGTACTTTATGTGTTGCGAATAAATTTAAGCCTTGCGAGTAAAAGCTTGGCAGATATTTTGATCACCCGTTTGCTTAGCGCGTTTCAATGCAACTTCAGCGTTGGCTAAATAGTCTTCAAAACTTTGCTGTTCAGGGTAACCAGCAATGCCGATATTAATCCCTTCATTTAAGTCGCTTTGCTCTAATCTATCCATCGTACTCATTGCATATTTGTGCGCTTGAATTGAATCACTCAACGGCAATAAAATCACTAATGAACCTAAACGCCAACGGGCAACTTGATAACCAGTAGGCAAATCAATCAGCAACTGAATCTCAATGTCTTTTTGACGTTTTTCAAGATGATCAATATCGCTGATATGGCTAATTAATCCTTCAGGGTTAATATCCATAATCATTAAACAGGTTTGCTCGCGATTAGGCTCTGTTAACGTACTAAAATGTACTTCTAATTCTGCTAATGGCAATATCATCGAACTTAATGGCGATTGCTGTGATGGGAGTTGCTTAGATAATGTCTGCTGTTTTAATACCTGTAAGGTAATCACTAAGTACTCTATATCACCATCAAGTGAATGTTCTGCTTGAATACTGGCTTTTAAACTATTAGCAAATCGTGTGCCTGTGTTGGCTATGATTTGGCCTTTCCACTTTCCTTGTAAACTTAAGCGGCTGGTAATGTCGGTCCATTGTTGAGTTATTTCTTCGCCTAATAAATCAACAATATTAGCTTTACTCGCTTCTTCGACATCTAACAGTTTTTTGAATTTATGGTTAAACTTAATAAGCTCACCATTTGCATCGGTCAATGCTGTCGCTACATCACTTTCTGACAATAACTGATAGCTATAGGCTTGCTGTTTTACTGTACTTAATTCGGTGACATTCTCAAAGGTAATCACCCAATAGTGTTCACTTTTTAAGTGAGTTGTACCTGGTTGAGCATAAACGTTAATGGTGCAATTTTGATCGTTAAAGCTGATGACTTCAGACCAAGGTTTATTGCCATTCATTGCTTGTACTAATGCTTGATAAGTGTGGTCTTCTAGTTGCAGTATTCGCTGTAATCTTCTTTCTAGTAGCTCGTCGATGTCTAAAGACAAGGTTTCAGCGGCTTGTTTATTGGCTTTAATGACTCTTCCGCTGTTATTCACCAATAAACAGCTTTGATGGCTATTGAACAGACTGCTGGACAGGGTAATGCTGTTCGTGTTGGCGTTTTTCTCAAGTTGAAAACGGTGACGAGTAAACAGTAATGCACTGGCTAATGCCGCAATAATGACGCCGAAACTCATTAGGATATAACGCCACCGCTCAAACCTTGCTGCAATATCTTCGTGGCGAATATATGACAATAAATAATATTCCCTAATGATAGGGTGATGGGCAGCAAGCTCAATTTTAAGAAACACAAATGTACCGACATCATTGTGATACTGACCAAAATTGGTATTGGCCATTTGTTGCCAAATAGACGGATAACTTTGTTGCAAACTGCCACCTAAGGCATTGGGCATTTTCTTGAGTGGACTGTTTTGTTCATCACCTGCGTATAATTTACCGTCTTCGCCGAGTAACAATAGCGGTGTATCGTGATTGAAGAACGCGGGTTTAATCGATTGCAGTACTTCGGTAATGGAATTGTAAGTGACTAAATATCCACGAATACTTTGATCGGGGTTTTCAATCCAAGCTAACTGAAAAACAAAAGGAACCAGTTTGCCATTGATAGGCACAAATTGAATCTGAGAAGAATAAATATCATTACCGCCCATGATTTTATCTTTACTTAACACGACTTCAGGAAGCGAGATGTTATCAAAGGCTGGGGTGGTGGCAATACGGATATTACCCTGAGGATCAAATAAGGTGAGTCCCAAGAGTTCTGGAATATGAGTCAGTAACCCAGACCAATTTTCGAGTAAGCGTTCTTTTTGAAGTTCAGCTGGCGTTGTTAAATACTGGTTCATCAACTCGCCATTAGCAAAGGCTTGGGTACGAAACTTAAGGAAGTTAACTTTATCTGACGCCAGTGTACCTACAGTTTGCAATTCACTGTAACGTTTATCGGCCCAATCCTCTTGTAAGCGACGTTCGCCCAAGCTGAGTAATAGGGTGGTAAAAATAATGACGCTGATGATCATCACAGACAATTGACTTGCTAAGGCCAAGACCTGTTGACGACTCCAATGGATATCTTGCGCTGAAATGAGCAGAAATTTTGAGACGTTTTTATTGGTTTGTCTTTTAAACATTCACTTACTTATATTAACTGTCCCGATAGGCTGATGTTATCACGAAAGCTTTACTAGGTTGACCTCAGTAAAGCTTTTTTAACGATTTTATTACTAAAAAAGCGCTAGATTAACCCACAATATCCAGTTCTCTTTGCTTAAACTCACAGCCTCTTTGTTCGACTATTTCTCGGCATCGCGCAATATCGACCTGATCGAGCCCATTAATGGCTGAGATTTGAACTTGAGGAATATATTGTGGTGCAAGCTCAATGAAGGCTAGCAGTGCGTCATAAGCGCCTTTGAGTTTAGGTTTACAGTGTTGGATATAAAGCGCTTCGGTGTCCGCATTAAGTGAAATAGATAAACTATCAATACAAGCTGAGAGTTCTGGAAGGATGTTTCTTCGATGAAATAGATTGCCCAGTCCATCAGAATTAAGACGAGTTTTACCGCCTTCAGACTTGATGTATGTCGCAACCGTTATCAGGGTTTCTAAATTAAGCGTTGGCTCGCCATATCCACAAAACACATATTCATCAAAGTCAGTTACCTTACCTAAAAGCGGGATAATATCAGCTGGCTTCACTTGTTTGTCTAAAGACAGTTCATATTGGTGAACCTGCTTGGAACCATTGTGTTTAGGACAGAATTGACACCTTAAGGTACAGCGGCCGGTAATATTCAGGTAGCGGCTTTGACGAATATCGTAAACCAAGGTTGAATCATGGGGCTCACTTGAATTATAGGGCTCAGTAGATTCTATTAATTCTTGATTGTGATTTTTGGCGTTGACTATTTCGGAGTTGAGTGTTTCTGTCATAATTTTGCCATGTTAAGCCTGACTGTAAAACGCTCATTTTAGCCTTAACTCTACTTGATTACTGTTTTGCGGCTCGCATAAATAAAGCTTAACTATAATAGCCTTTCAATTCGCTAAGGTGAGACAACTCATGCCGTTGGAGAAATTAAAGAGGGGAGCTTTAAGGAATAAAAAGGGAGCTTTCGCTCCCTTTTTATGAATTACTTTACTGTGTTTAAGCCTAGAGCTAGTGTTTAAAGCCTAAAACTAGTATTTAAAGCTAGAATTAGTTTCAAGCATTAGGTTAATTGTAGGCTTCATCATCGTCCTTTTTAGGTTGCCACCACCAAATGAATAATCGGCGTAGTACGCTTTTGACATCTTCTAAAATGATGTACAACACAGGGACTAAAATCAACGTCACTACGGTTGAGAATAAAATACCAAATGCCAGTGATGTGGCCATCGGGATGACAATTTTTGCTTGTAAGCTTTTCTCTAGCAAAATGGGCACTAAGCCGACAAAGGTGGTCATTGAGGTTAAGATAATGGCCCTAAAACGATAGCAACCAGAGTCAATGGCAGAGTCTAAAACTGAGTAACCTTCTTTGCGGGCTCGGTTAACAAAGTCGACTAAAATTAATGAGTCATTAACCACAACCCCAGCTAATGCCACGATGCCACACAAGCTCAATACACTCATGGATATCCCAAGTAGATAATGGCCAAACAATGCGCCAATCATCCCAAATGGGATAACCGACATGATAATCATCGGCTGAGTGTATGATTTAAGCGGAATTGCCATAAGTGCATAAATGGTAAACATCGCAAAGAAGAAACCTTGCACTAAACCTAACATGGCGTCTTGCTCATCTTGACTACCGCCATCAAGAGAAGCATTGACTTCTGTATATTGACTGGTGAGTTCAGGTAAGAAATCCTCTTGAATTTCACTGACAACTTTTGACGGCTCAACCGCATTTTTATTGACGTTAGCGGTAATCGTAATCGCCCTGCGACCATCAACACGGGTAATAGACGCGAACGACTCACCTAGTTCAATATCTGCCACAGTTGAGAAAGGTACTGCAACGCCTTGGGGCGTGCGAATAAGCATATTCTCAAGGTGACCAATGGTGCGGCGCTGCTCAAGCGGATAGCGCACCATGACTTTCACTTCTTCTTTGTTACGCAAAATACGCTGGGCTTCATAGCCATAAAACCCATAACGAACTTGGCGAGCTAAATCAGACAGTGTGAGCCCCTGGGCTTCAGCTTCAGGACGAATGTTTAGACGAATTTCTTGGCTGCCAGATGAAAAGTTATCAGAGATATCATAGACACCTTCATAGGTGGCTAATTTACCTTTTAATTCTTTTGACGCCTCAGACAACTGCGCTAAATTGCTTGAAGTTAATCTGAAGGAAATATCGCCTCCGGCATCATTTGTACTGGCAGCAATATTGAGTTTTTTAACCGATAGCAACTCAGGTAATTGTGCACGCCATTCAGCAGCGATTGTCACGCCATCAATCTCACGGTCTTCGCCTTTTGATAATTCAGCAAAGATAAATGCTGAGCTTCTCGAACTCATATTAATAAAACTGTGTTTAACCACATCTGAGCCTGACTCTTGGGCAAATTTGTCGTTCATTGCATATAAGGCTTCTTCTACTTTTTGCACGACATCAAGGGTGTTAAGTTCAGAGCTACCTTCTTCCATTTCAAGTTGTACTTGAATAAAGTCTGACGGAATATCTGGGAAAAACACCCAACGCACTTTACCGCTTCCAACCAATGCCAAAGATAAGATCAATACTCCAACAAAGGCTGCGACGACATTGTATCGATGGGTAATACACTTACCTAAAAATTGGCGGTAATTATTGTGAATAAAGTACTGTAGTTTTTCGTTCAGTTTTACTTTGAACTTTGAAAATACATTGGTTGGCGGGCGCTTTTTCTTCACTTTCATGTGCGCTAAATGCGCAGGTAAAATAAGCTTTGATTCAATAAGCGAAAAGGCCAAAGCTAAAATCACCACCATGCCAATTGATTTCCAAATCACTCCCATCGGCCCAGATACCATGATCATTGGAATGAATGCCGCAATGGTTGTGAGTACCCCAAAAGTGGCCGGCATAGCAACTTTTTGCACGCCTTTGACGACGTTATCGAGAGATTGACCGTGTTTTTCAATTTCACTGTAGGCACTTTCGCCGATGACAATGGCATCATCGACGACGATCCCCAACACCAGAATAAAGGCGAATAAGGTCAGCATATTAATTGATAGATTAAATGGCTCTAATGGCATCAATAAGATGGTGCCAAGAAAACACACTGGTAAGCCGACCATGACCCAAAATGCTAACTTAAGATCTAAAAACAGCGCCAGAATAATAAACACCAATAAAGCACCGTAAAACATGTTCGACAACATCATGTTTAAACGACCTTCAAGGTAGTGGGTTAAATCCCCCCAAGTATCGAGTTCAATATTGGCCGGTAAGGTGGTCTTTCTTTCTGCTATATAGCCTTTAACTTGCTCAGATATTGCTAATGCATTTTGATCGTCAATACTGGTAATTTCGATAATGGCTGCGGGTTTGCCATTAAAGCGGGTGTATTCTAAACGTTCTTCAAAGTCGTCTTTAATCGTCGCGACTTCAGGTAGCATTATTCGGCTACCATCAGGGCGTGTTGTGACTACGATTTTAGAGAAGTCTTCACCTGTATATGCTTGGCCTTTGGTGCGCAGTAAAATATCACCATCTTGAGCTCGAATTGAGCCACCAGGTAAATCTATAGATGAGTTTTGCACCGCTTGAGCGACCTGAGAGAAGGTGAGATCATATTCTCGCAGTTTATCTTCTGATAGCTCGATACCGATTTCATAATCGCGCACTCCAGTTACTTGTGCGCGTGTTACTGCAGGTAAATCTGTAATGTCATCACGAATGGTTTTAGCCATTTCCTTCATTTCGTGCAGGCTAATATCGCCATACACCGACACCCAAATAACATTATTCTCAGGTTTTATTTGATAAATATTGGGCTTTTCAATGTTATCAGGGAAAGTTGAAATAGCATCTATTCGTAGTTTAGCTTCATCCAGAACTTGCTGCACTTCATAGCCGTCTTCAACTTCAATTGTCACAGAGCCGACACTATCACTGGCGACAGAAGTGACCTTCTTAATGCCGTTGATATCTTGAATGGCTTCTTCGATTTTTATGTTAATCCCTTCCTCAATCTCTTGCGGTGCAGCGCCAGGGTAGGCGACTGAAATATTGAGCAAGTTGAGTTCAAATGTTGGGAACACTTCTTTGTTAATCAGCAATGAGCTAAATAGTCCACCAATTAACAAGGCAAACATCAGCAGATTTGCGGCAACATTGTTGCGAGCAAACCAAGCAATAATTCCTTTATTGGTATCCATTATTGCTCACCTGCCAATGATATTGCTTCGGGATCTGCCGACTCTATTTCCACTTCTTCAGACTCTTCACCGAGTAACTTCACTTTTTGACCTGAAACCAAGTTACTAATGTCAGTAATCGAAACGCGCTCGCCCGTTGCTAAGCTGTCTTTGATAAACACATTCTCAATGTCTGTACGAACAATATTCACTTTACGGATTTCAATGGTGTTATCGTCTTTGACAATGGCGACTTGGTCTTGACGAACCACGTAGCGTGGTAATTTAACAATACCGTCGACCGTGCGACCTTTAATGATTGCAGTGACAAAACTGCCATATTTAAGTGGTAGCTCATCTTCACTGCGTTGATTACGTAGGTATGGATCTTTCACTTCAGCAACCAAGTAGACCATGCGGTTTTGTTCATCTATAACATTTTCACTGCGGACAATGTTGCCATTCCATGTAAATGATTTACCTGCCAGTGAAGCACTTAATATCACCGAAGTATCAGGGTTATCGACAGACTCTAAATAAGCTAGGTCGTTGTTGGTTAACGGTAGGCGCACTTCAGCAATACTAATATCGTAAAGCTCACCTAAATTGGTACCTAATGAAACGTACTGACCTAAATCAACATTGCGAGCTTTGATGATGCCATCAAAAGGGGCGCGAATAACGGTGCGCTCTAAGTTGCGCTGCGCTCTCGCTAAAGCGGCTTTGGCATATTTAACGTTGGCTTGTTCTTTCTTTAACTGCGGGATACGTAAACCTAACTCAGGCGGTAAGCCATTATCAAAGTCTTTGAATTCAATTTTTGCCACTTCACCGCGGGCAATCTCTTCATTTAGTGCTGCGTTAGCTTGCGCCAACGTCGCTTCTGCTTGAATGAAATCAGCTTGATAGTCAGAAGGTTCTATTTGAGCGAGAGCTTGCCCTTGCTGAACAATTCCGCCAGCAACAAAGCTTGGGTCTAAACTCACCAGTCGTCCTTGTACTTCAGTGACTAATTGAGTTTTATATTTAGGACTGACAACACCATATGATGGCAAATTTAACGATACTGTTTGCTGTTCAACGGTCAAGATATCAATGATAGGTGTTTTAACTTGTTCTTCTTTTTGTTCAGGCGCTTGTTGAGTACTCAGCAAGACGGCTGCGAGGCCGATAAATACCACTAGAATAAACAGCGGAGAGAGGATTCTTAATATTCTTTTCATTGATAAACGTATCCATACTAAAACGACATTGTTGGCTCTAAAGGACTACTCTGCTAAAAACTTAGTTTTCTTATTAAAGACTTAGAGCAATATAGACTCTAAATTAACAGACAACGAATTGAAGCAAAAGCGTTAGTTGTGAATTAAATGTTTCAGAAAATTTATTTCACGATTAAACAGAGCAATACGCTACCAAATTGATTTATGACCACAAAAAAGCCCTGAATTGAGTAAACAATTCAGGGCTTTGATAAAAATTAGCTTATTTCAGCTTTGCATCGCAGGTTTATTTTTTCTTTTTGTTCTTCTTCGATTTTTTCGCTGCAATCTTATTCTTGTCTTTCTTCTTACCTGGGACTTTTGCTTCTTTGTGCGTTGGTCTTAACCCATCGATGTAACGACGCTTCAATGGCTGCTCAATATAGCGTTCAATTTTGCTAACGATACGCATATCATGAGCTTCAACTAATGAGATAGCAGTACCTTTGGCACCGGCACGAGCTGTTCGGCCAATACGGTGAACATAGGCATCAGCAGAACGAGGCATATCGTAGTTGATAACGTGAGTGATCCCATCAATATCAATACCACGTGCAGCAACGTCAGTGGCAAGTAAAATGTTGACTTCACCTTTACTGAACTTACTTAATGCTTGGAAGCGTTTCTTTTGCTCCATATCACCACGTAAGAATGCGCAAGGAATACCTGCTTTTAAAAGCAAGCCTTCGAGGCTGGCGACGACTTCACGTGTTTTAACGAAAACAATAGTGCGCTTAACTTCTTCTTGCTGAAGCAAGTTACATAACAAGGCAAATTTATGCACATTGTTATCGGCTAAATGCGCCCATTGGTGGATTTTGGCTTTCTCGCTACGAGGAGACTCAACGTCAATGGTGACAGGGTCTTCTAATAATACGTGAGCAAAACGAGCAACACCGCTGCCTTCTAAAGTGGCAGAAAACAGCATGTTTTGTTTACGACCTTGAGCTTCGATGGCAATGGTTTCTACCACTGACGAGAATCCCATGTCTAACATGCGATCTGCTTCATCAATAATCAATATTTCAACTTCAGTCGCTTCAAATTGACCTTTATCGAGGTATTCCATTAAACGCCCTGGAGTGGCGATTAAAAGGTCGATGTTTTCTTCAAGTTGTTCTTCCTGCGGTCCGTAAGGAACGCCACCAGTAATAATACCAACATCTAATTCGAGATCGGTGGCTAAATGGCAAGCGTAACGGTGGATTTGGCTGGCAAGTTCGCGGGTCGGCGTCAGAATCAATATTCTGGCTTGACCGTTAAAGCGGCGCGGGAAGTCAATCAAGTGTTGTAAAGCTGGCAATAAGAAACTTGCAGTTTTACCTGTACCTGTAGGCGCTTTAGCTAAAATATCCCGTTGTTCCATCGCCATTGGCAATGTTTGTTGTTGAACGGTCGTCGGGCTTAAATGTCCCATAGCCTTTAGAGAGTCTAATAGGCGTGGATCTAGGTCAAAATCTTCAAATAGCATGCGCTTTGGGTCTCACTGATTGATAGCCAGACATTATAACCTAAGTTGTTAATCTCAGCGAGAGACTAATCAACCAAAAGCAGATTAAACCTTAAAGTTTCAAATAAAAGTCACGGCAAAGTTGGATCATTGCCTGAGTATATTGACCTTTACCGTCAGCAATGACTAAGTTTGATGTAATTGGCTCATATTGAGGCCGAGCCTGAGTTTGTGCCTGATGTTGAGATTGAGGTTGAGCCCGAGGTTGAGATTGAGATTGAGATAGATCCTGAGATAGTTCTTTTGTTTCTGATGAGGCTGTTGATTCAATTAAGCAGGCTTGATGCTTAATTGCCAATAGCAATCGACTCGGCGCTTTAGTTTCAACAGTGCTGATATGAGTTTTGTCTGATATTTCAAGTTGAGAACAGGCGAGTGCAGCTAAAAAACCTGTTTCACTTTGCACTGGAATGATAAAGCTTGCTGTCCCATGTTCTGCAAGCAGCAATTGAACCTGTGTGAGCAAGGTTTCAAAGTTCAGTGTATCTGTATGCCTTGCCGTTGCGCGTTGTTTGGCATCGGACTGTGGGCCATTTTCAAAATAGGGCGGGTTACAAATAATGGTTTCAAAAAGAGGAAGATTTGCTTTGAGCAATTCTTGACTATATCGCTGAATACTCGTGTGTTGAACGGTTAACTGTGAAGCCCATGGGCTCTGATTAAAGTTGCTTTGGCAATCTTGCGCCGCACCTTCATCGAGTTCTACTGCAATTATTTCAGCACTTGGATTACGTAACCGCTGGGCGAGCATTAAAGACAGTAAGCCACTTCCTGCTCCAACATCTAACACTCGATATGGACCTTTGGTGTTATCCGTTGATAGCTTTGCCCATGCGCCTAATATGACACCGTCAGTACTGACGGGCATTCCGCAGTGGCTATCATCAATGTGAAATTGCTTAAAGGTAAATGGCATTGGGTCTAATTCTGTTTCAGGGTTAAGTGCAACTTGGTCTTTAGTCTGTGTCGTACACAGAGGTTTATGGTACCTGCTTTTAGTTTATAACCCCACCTAAATAGCGTTACATTGATGTTGCTGAGATTATGCTATGTGGTTGCACTGTAGCGAGAATGTTTTATGGGTTTTAAGCTTGTTTTCAGATGAGGTTTAATTTTACTTTGTGCTGGGTTTGCGCTTGTTTATCTATACGCTATTTGATATTAGTTCCTACCCGTTTAAAGGCGCTAAACGCAGTTAAATGGTAGAAAAAGAAATACGACTCACAAATGAGTGTTCTAAAAACGAGAAAATGGCTTTTTAATAACCATTTATGAGTAGTTTTTAATAAAATAAAGTGTAATTTTAAGTTTACATTCTTACAGGTGGGTTTTGATTAGCAGTAGCTAATTAGCACTGAATCACTTAAGTTTGTTAAAAAACAAAACAACAAGATGGGGCATTGTGTGCAAAACAGTAATATGAGTATTGGCGATACATTAGGCTTAGGCTTTATGACTTTCGCATTTTTCTTAGGTGCAGGTAACCTTATTTTTCCGCCTTTTGCAGGTATGTTAGCTGGCGAGAATATGACGCTGGCAATGTTAGGTTTTCTTGTTACTGCAGTGGGTTTACCTCTTGCTGGTCTTATCGCGGTTGCTAAGGCAAACGGTAAGGTTATGGCAATGCTCCCAGCATTTGCTGCCACTGCATTAGCAGTTTCTATTTATATCATTATTGGCCCTGCATTCGCCGCACCTCGTACAGGGTTAGTGGCGTTTGAAATCGGCGCTCGCCCATTTTTAGATAACGCAGAAGCTGTGATTCAAATCGGCGCACTGGCGCTGAATCAAGCACAGTTGTTTTACACTATCGGCTTTTTTGCTTTGGCGATGGTGTTGTCGCTATACCCAGGTAAATTGCTTGATAGCGTTGGTAAAGTATTAACCCCTATTCTTATTTTCTTGTTGGTTGGTTTAGCTGTTTCAGTGATTGTTACCCCGAGTGCTGCTATCGGTGCTGCGACTGGTGATTATATTGATAGTCCGCTTTCTAAAGGTATTTTAGAAGGTTACAACACGATGGATACATTAGCGTCTGTGATCTTCGGTATGCTAATTATTGATATTCTTCGTAAGAAAGGTATTACTGAATCTAAAGCGCAAACTCGTTACCTTGTTCGTGCTGCTATTATCGCCGCTTCAGGTCTAGCTTTTGTTTATATTTCACTATTCTATTTAGGCGCAACGGCTGGTGATATAGCAGCTGGCGCTGAAAATGGCGGTCAAATCCTCACAAACTATGTGACCCATGAGTTCGGTACTATGGGGACGGTACTATTAGCTGCAGTTGTGAGCATTGCTTGTTTAACAACAGCAGTTGGTTTAATCACAGCATGTTCTGAGTATTTCAATGAGTTGCTACCAAAGATTTCATATAAAGCATTCGTTATCTTTTTCAGCTTAGTGTGTGCAACCGTTGCAAACGTTGGCTTAACCCAGCTCATTAATATCAGTATTCCTGTATTGATGACGATATACCCTGTGGCGATTGCACTTGTGGCGATTACTTTCTTGACTGAGCGTTTTGCTCGTCCAGAGTTTTCACATCGTCTAGTGCTATCGGTTGCGTTGTTCTTCGGTATTTTTGATGGTCTTAAAGCCGCTGGATTCGAGATTAATTTCTTAAGCTTCATGCCACTTCATAGTGAAGGCATGGCTTGGTTATTACCTGTTGGTATTGCAATCGTGGCATGTTTATTTGTCCCAGCTAAAGATCAAGCGGTAGCTGCAAGCTAACCAAAAGTCATTGCTTGGCAATCTTTGTCAAAACAAGTTAATTTTAGTTACACTAATGGCGTTATTTCAATTGAAATAACGCCATTTTTTTAGGAAAAACAGTGACAGACAAATATCAAGCGGACCCTATTATCGACGCCTTTTTGGATGACTTATGGTCCACAAAGGGCTTAAGCGATAACACCTTGGCATCTTATCGCACCGATTTGCGTCACTTTGAGCGTTTTGTATTGAGTCAAAGCCGTTGTTTAATTGATGTTGACCAAGCAAGCATACGCGATTATTTGGCTTATCGCGTTGAGAAAAATTTTGCTAAAACCAGCACTGCAAGATTGCTTAGTAGTCTAAGACGTTTTTATGGTTACTTAATTGTAAAACAGAGCATTGATGTGGATCCAACGAGCTTAATTGAGTCGCCAAAGCTTGCGCGTCAGTTACCTGATGCGTTAAGTGAAAGCCAAATCGATGCGTTACTGGATGAGCCCAATGTAGAAGATGCCGTTGAATGCCGTGACAAAGCGATGCTGGAATTACTTTATGCAACAGGACTGCGAGTGACAGAACTTGTGAGTCTAACCCTTGAGCAAATCAGTTTACGCCAAGGACTAGTGAGAATCGTGGGTAAGGGCGGTAAAGAACGCTTAGTGCCATTAGGTGAGTTAGCGGTGACCGAGGTCGAGCAATACTTATTAGGAGCACGAGCAGAATTGCTGAACAATAAACAAAGTGATGTATTGTTTCCATCAAAGCGTGGCCAAATGATGACTCGGCAAACGTTTTGGCATCGGATAAAACTCTATGCTATTCGCGCCGGAATCAATAGTCATTTATCGCCCCATACTTTACGCCATGCATTTGCGACTCATCTGCTGAATCATGGCGCAGATCTGCGTGTGGTGCAGTTACTATTAGGCCACAGCGATTTATCGACGACCCAGATATATACTCATGTGGCTAAAGCTCGATTGCAGCAATTACATCGTCAGCATCATCCCAGAGGCTAGTGTTCAACAACACGCGATAAAGATTTGTTACGTTAAATATGGTGGCAGTTGTCACCAATAAAGGACTTAAGGTTGCTTTAGTCATATATTCGCTGTAACTTTTGCCGACAATATCAGGTCTATGTATTAGCTGAGACATTCAGTTTTACCCAATAGGATTTATTAATGAAGTTAACCAAAGCATTTTCTTTCGCGATAACGCTAGCTGTTGCCCCACTGCTACAGGCAGCTTCTGCAACAGATATTCCCAATGAAACTGAATTGAAACAACAAGTGTCAGACGTACTTGGCGTTAATGTTTTGAAAATTCAATCATCACCTATTGATGGTCTGTATCAAGCATTTACCGATCGTGGTGTTTTATATGTTTCTCCGGATGGTACTAAGCTGATTCATGGCAACATGTATGACCTTAAAAATGGCATGCAAAACTTAACTGAAGCTGCATTAGCTGGCCCACGTATTGATATGCTAAAACCATTTGAAGACGACATGTTGGTGTACAAAGCCAAGAACGAAAAGCATGTGGTGACTATTTTTACTGATGTGGATTGTGGTTACTGCCGTAAATTGCACCAAGAAATGGATGGCTATAACGATTTAGGCATTACGGTTCGTTATTTAGCGTATCCAAGAGCTGGTATTCCGTCAGCAAATGCTGAAGAAATGAAAGCGGTTTGGTGTGCAACAGATCCACTAAAAGCAATGACCGAAGCTAAGACTGGCGGTAATGTAAAAGCTGCAAGCTGCGATGCGAACATTGAAGAACAATATCGTTTAGGTCAGGCATTTGGTATTAATGGTACGCCAGCAATCGTGTTAGAAAATGGTATTTTAGTACCAGGTTACCAACCACCTTCTGCATTATTGAACACAATTAAAACTAACCTCTAATTTGGGTTGTTTTAAATAAAAGGTGAGCCATTGGCTCGCCTTTTTTGTAATCTTTAATTGTCGATTTTTATAGTAAAAATAAGGTTTATTTGTGGCTCACAAAATTGTCCGCCGTGCTGAAGTAGATGACAGTCATTTACCTGCAACTATCCATCCTTTATTAAAACAGCTTTATGCTCGCCGTAATGTTGATTTAACGGGTTGTGAGCTAAGTTTATCTAAGCTACTTAGACCTGAAACTATGATGGGCTTATCTGAAGCTGCAGTCATTATCGCTGATGCCATAGCAGCGCAAAAGTCGATATTAATCGTGGGTGACTTTGATGCTGATGGTGCGACATCAACGAGTGTATGTTTATTAGCACTGCGTATGATGGGCGCAACTAAGATTGATTACTTAATTCCTAATCGTTTTGATTATGGCTATGGATTAAGTCCTGAAATTGTTGCGGTTGCCCAGTCAAAAAGCGCAGAATTACTTATTACTGTTGATAATGGTATTTCATCAATTGACGGTGTTGCCGCTGCTAAACAGCTGGGCATGCAAGTGGTGGTGACTGATCATCACCTACCTGGAAAAAGTTTGCCTGATGCAGATGCGATTGTGAACCCAAATCAACATGGGTGCCAGTTCGCCAGCAAATCGATTGCAGGGGTTGGAGTCGCATTTTACTTAATGTCAGCATTGAGAACTGAGCTGAGATCGCGTGACTGGTATCAAACCCATCAAATTTCCGAGCCTAACCTAGGCAGCTTACTCGATATTGTGGCGCTGGGTACAGTCGCTGATGTTGTGTCCCTAGATAGTAATAACCGCATCTTAGTTCAGGCGGGACTGCAGCGCGTAAAGTCGGGTCGCTGCCGAGTGGGAATTACAGCTTTGTTAGAAGTGGCTAAACGCAGCCCACAACGAATAGTCGCCTCAGATTTTGGTTTTGCAGTGGGCCCAAGACTAAATGCTGCAGGTCGTCTTGATGAAATGGCTCTAGGTGTCGAAACCTTATTATGTGAAGACATGATGCTAGCTCGCAGAATGGCTGATGAACTTGATGGCTTAAACGGCGAGCGCCGTGAATTAGAAGCCGGAATGCAGCAAGAAGCACTTAAAAGCTTACAAAAATTGACCTTAGATGAATCGAAATTGCCTTGGGGATTAGCGATTTTTCAAGATGATTGGCATCAAGGGGTGATTGGTATTTTAGCCTCAAGGATCAAGGACAAATATCACCGACCAGTGATTGCGTTTGCTGATGCTGGCGAGGGTGAAATAAAAGGCTCTGCGCGCTCAATTAAAGGCTTACACATGCGCGACTTACTCGAGCTGATAAATAGTCGTCACCCTGGGATGATCATTAAATTTGGTGGCCATGCAATGGCTGCAGGGTTATCCCTACGAGCAGATGCGTTTTCCGAATTTGAAGCCGCTTATGATAAAGCCGTGAGAGAGATGCTAAAGCCAGAACAATTAACTGGTGAAGTCTTATCGGATGGTGAATTGCCAACAGAACTTATGAATCTTGAGACGGCTTTCTTATTACGTGAGTCAGGCCCTTGGGGCCAGTCATTTGAAGAGCCATTATTTGACGGTTTCTTTAGTGTTATTCAGCAAAGAATTGTTGGAGAGAAACATCTTAAATTGGTGCTCGAAACAGACTGTGGTTCTGTGATGATGGATGCCATTGCTTTTAATGTCGATTTAGCAATATGGCCAGATGCCACGATTAAACATGCAAGAGTCGCCTATAAGCTGGATGTGAATGAGTTTAGAGGTAATCAGACGGTGCAGATGTTGGTGGATTATATCGAGCCTGCTTAAACATCCTTTTTATAGCTCAGTCAGCGCAGGCTAACCCTGCGCTGAGTTAGGGCGTTAAATCGCAGATACAAAAAAGCCTCGCAATGCGAGGCTTTTTTGTTATTTAGTCGCGTTAGCCACCAAATCTAAATATGGTGCCCGAACCCGGAATCGAACCAGGGACACGAGGATTTTCAATCCTCTGCTCTACCGACTGAGCTATTCGGGCGACGGACGCAATTAAACGTTTTTTGCGGTCTAGAGTCAACTTTTTTTTGTGCTTAAGTGAATATTTAAGCTTGTTTGACCAAGAATCCCGCAAAAGGCTCAAATGTTCAGCTAATGTTTGAACGATGAACGGACCCATTTCAAACAGCAATAAATTGAATATATATAATACAAAGGATAATTTTTACGTCTGATTGAATAGAAAATCACCGTAAAGAGGTCTTATTGATTGAATACTATAAATAACCTCGCATATTCACATTAGGTACTCGCTATTGAGCTGGCAAATATCAATGATCAATCGAACGCTTAAATATCCATTATGGGTAGGACTGGCTGTATTTATCCTGATCTTAGTCAGCATATTAGGCATGCTTAGAATAAACCTTGATGTGAACTTTAATGACTATTTTGCTCATGACGATGCTCAGTTTATTGCGCTGCAGCAAATGCAACAAAGGTTTGCACAGCGCAATAGTTTGCTTTTGTTATTAGAGAATCAACAAGATTGGCGCCAAGTAGAGCAAGAGTCTGATCTAATTAATTTTATCAATCAGTTACAAGCTGATAGCACGATTATAAGTGTTGGTGGTTATGGGGAATTTATTGCTGACTTAAACACTGGTGCTAACGCTCATCAAAATAAGGCTGATACTTCACTTCAGTATTCTCAATTACTCGCTTACAAGAAACATCCTAGGCTACCACTGGTTATAAATGAAACTGGCACAGCCATTGTGTTGAGCATTCAATTCAGTGAACGAGAAAAAAATAATTACCCTAATGCAACTTTATGGCGAGAAAAAACCATAGATAATTTATTAGCTAAGGCGAATGTTTTTTGGAGCAGTGAGAGGATTGAAAGCAGTGACTCAGTGAAAATATACCTTAGTGGAGAGCAAGCATTGAATTGGCAGTACGCTAAAGTGTTACGTCATGATTTAACTTGGTTTGCACCTAGCTTGCTGTTGATTATTGCACTAATGGCGTTGTTATTTATTCGAACACGGGTTTGGTTATTGGCAATCGCAATAAACTGCATCATCACTTTATTCATCACGCTTGGGCTTGCTGGGTGGCTAAATCTCACTATTGCAGCGATTAGTGCTTTTATTCCTGTGATCATTATTACCTTGTCATTAGCGTATTCTGCGCACCTATATTTAGCGTGGCAGCAGGGAATTAAACAGGGTATCGCAGAGCCAGTTAAATTTAGTTTTGAGCACAATAAACAACCTTTGTTTTATGCGACGCTGACAACCATGTTGGGGTTTGCCTTATTAAGCTTTAGTCCATCTCCACCTATTCAAAGTTTTGGTGTTTTAGTGTCGGTTGCCGTTGTGTGTCATTATCTGCTTTGTCACAGTGTCTTGGTTATTATTGTCAGCAAAGCCCAAAATAAATCAGTTAACGAGCCATTTAACAGTGCATTATTAACGGTTGAAGCCATCGCGAAAAATAGCACTAAAGTCCCTAAGTTAATGTTAATTACAGTCACGGTGATATCTATATTGTCATTGATAAGCGCTTCTAAGCTTGAGCTGAATGATGACCCATTTAGTTATTTCCCCAGTGATAATCCTTTCAGTCAATCAAAGCAGAAAATGCAACAATACTTTGATGGTGTGAATCTGATTCATTACGAGATCAGTACTAAAGAACAGGCAATTTACGATAAACAGTATTTAGCTTTTTTATATCAGTTTGCACGTTTTTTAAAGCAACAACCTGAAGTAAAAAGAGTCACCCATATTGGTGACTGGGTAAAAAGTGCAGGTCTAAACCAAAGCCAGTTTCAGCGCGTAATCAATCAAAACTCAGTGGAGCAACTTGGCCTTGAAGCAGAAATCTCCACAGATTATCAATCAAGTTTAGTGAGTCTTTATCTTGCGCCATTAACGGCGAGGCAAATGATCGATTTTGAACAGCGTGTATCAATGTGGCTCATTGATAATCAAACTGATATTGGAGTAAGCCACGCGTTAGGTAGCAGTCTGCTATTTGCTCACTTATCCATTGATAATGCCAAAAATATGTTGTGGTCATTTGCCATTGCACTTGTGCTCCTCAGTATGATCTTAGGGATTATTAAGCGCAGTATGATGTTTGCGGCAATCGGATTAGTCGTTAACTTTTTACCATTACTTTGGGTGTTTGCTGCTTGGCAGCTAATGGGGGGCTATATCAGTATTGGTAGCGCTGTTGTATTGGGGATCATGTTAGGGATTATTGTAGATGACACCTTACATCTGTTATTAAAACTGCCGCAGCCTAATAAGGCCGCTTCGTTTGAATCATTCTGGCCTAGATATGCTGCCATTATTCCAGTGATTAGTTTTACTAGTTTAACTTTGGTATTGGGTTTTGGTATTGGTTTGGCCTCAGATTTTGCCCCTATAGCTCAGCTGAGTCTATTGTCTTGTCTGGTCATTGTCTTAGCTTGGCTATTTGACGTTTTAGTATTACCGGTTATTTACCATCAATGGAGGCGCTACTTAGCATGAGCTATGCGGGTATGAGAAGTATGGGTAAGAGCGAAAACATTAGCCTTAAACGTTGTTTTGGTAAACGAACTGCGCCTCGAATGCAGCAGGGAAAAAATGCGCATCGCTTACAGATTTGGATCGAGCAATTAGGCCAGTCAGTCATCCCGTTTAATGATGCACAAACGGAATCTATGGCAAACTTATTGCCGCTATTGCTCTGCGGCGAGCAGTCTGCTCAGCTAGTGTTTAATCAGGAAATTGCGAGACTGAGTGCTAACTCAATCAATCAAGTTTCAGGTGCAAACTCACATCAATTGGTATTGTCATTGATGGAGGTGGAATCTGACGAGTGTCGACATGACATTGCACTGCAAAGTGTTGCAGAGCAGCTACCTGAAATAGATTCAGTAAGAAAAGTGCAGCGCCTCGCTAAACGGTTCTATAGCAGTCTTAGCCGTGTTGATGATTATAGTCAGCACTTTGTTCGTATTGCGATATTGGATACTTGTGTCACCCAAATCATGCAAGCTTTCGAGCAAAGCCACCTAGGTATAAACCATCCTTTTAGTCAGTTATGCGGCTTAATTAAAAAAGATGAAGCAAAACATGTCTATATCAGTCGTCATCATGCCATTGAGTTAGGTGCGAGCCATGCTGATTTTCATCAGCAACAAGCGTTTATTACCCAGAACTTATTTCAGTTATTAACTAGCCAAGGCAGTGCTTTTGAGCACATGGGAATTTGTTTAGATTCTCTGCAACAGAAACTGGAGGAAAAATGGCAGTAAAATTTGCCCAACACAACTTATCCCTACACTCAATTGCTCATCAGTTACCTGGCAGCAATATTGATAATGAAACCTTATTGGCGTGTTTATCTCAGCAATCTGGCCGATTAAATGCCCGAAAAGCTAAAAGTATCGTTAAACGACTCGGTATTGAAGGTCGCCATTTAGTGCGAGACTTAACTACAGCGACGAGCTCCGCTTCACCAACCAGCATTGAATTAAGTGAGCAAGTATTAAAGCGCGCATTACAAAACGCCAATATGAATGCTGATGAGCTAGATTACTTATTAACTCATACTTGTACTCCTCATACCCAAGTACCGCCTAATGCGGCTTGGCTTGCAGATGTTATGGCTTATCACGGACCATATTTGGAGTTAAGACAGGCCTGTACAGGTTTTGCCAATGGTTTACAAATTGCATCGGCTTTTTGTGCGGTAAACCAAAAGCCTGTTGCGATAGTGGGCGTTGAAACAGGCTCGGTATATTTTGATATGGATAAATCATTTATCGATACTGAGCAACTGGTGAATTATGTGCAAATGGGCGACGGCGCTGCAGCGGTTGTGCTAGCACCCGCTATAGATGGAAAATCGACAATATCTGATATTTATCTGGGGCAGATTGGCCATCAAAGACAACCAGGGTTTTATTTGGATAGTGGCTCTAACGATGTAGGCGAAAAGCGCATGGCGCGTTTTCATCATAATATCCATGCGGTTAGAGAGCAGGGAAGTCAGCTATTTGAACTTGGCTGGCAAGCACTGCAAAGCCGTGGCTACCAATTAGATGATTTTGCCTATATTTTACCTCACCAAGCGAATGGTCATATTGATGCGCTAATGGCTGAAGCTTTAGGGATCACGCCAGATAGAGTTATCAATGATGCTAAACAGTTTGGTAATCTTGGCTCAGCGGCTATTTGGGTGAGTTTATCGAACTTAATCCATTCGGGGAAATTACAGGATGGTGACAAAGTAGCGGTACTCGGCGCAGAAGCAACCAAATACCTTTATGGTGGTTTTGTGTATCAGCACCGCGAAACACAATAATCATTAAAAAGTTAATATTTGAACATTAGACATTAAAAAGCCCGCGATAAACATTGCGGGCTTTTGTTTAGCTATTTAGTCAATAGTCAATAGTCAATAGTCAATAATCAATAATCAATAATCAATAATTAATAATTAATAATCAATAATCAATAATCAATAATTAATAATCAATGACAGCCTGTAATCAGACTTATTTGAGTTGTTCGCTATCAGGAAAGTTAGCAGCAATAACAGTCAATACATTTTGTTTTAGCTGATCTTGGCCTAACTCACCGTAAGCTTCTGACATAATTTCAAGTGCACGTTCAGTTGCTGGCGTACCTGGGAATTGCTCCATAACGGACTGAGCACGAACTGCTGCTGCACTCCAAGCTTCCATTTTGATATAATACTCAGCCACTTTAATTGAGTATTGCGCTAGGCGGTTTTTTAGATACTGCATGCGTTGTTGTGCATCTGCAGAATACTTACTATCAGGGTAACTTTTGATTAAACGATCAAAATCTTTAAATGCATCTTGCGCATTTTTTGGGTCACGATCGGTACGGTCAATATTCATCATATCGTGGAAAAGATAATTATCAGCCTGCATATTTGTTAAACCACGCATATAATAGACGTAATCAATATCAGGGTGCGTCGGATTTAATCGTAAGAAACGATCGATATTGGCAATGCCTGATGCCACGTCATCCATCTTGTAATACGCAAAAATCATATCAAGTTGTACTTGAGTTTTGTGCGGTCCAAATGGGTAGCGAGAGTCTAAAGCTTCAAGGGTTCTTACCGCTTTAGAATAGTTACCAAGTTCCATTGAGGTCCTTGCTTGGGCATAAAGTCCTTCTGGAGACCTAGCATTTAGGTCTTCATCTTCAAAACCTTTTGAGGTACTACAAGCCGATAAAGCTAATGAAAACAATACTAGGGCGGCGCCTTTGGCAAATTTAGACATATGTAAATTCAATTCTTTTATAAGTTGTTGTTAAGAATTTTTCCATTTCACTGTAAAATAGAAAACAATCCGATTGTAACAGATAGCACATTCACTTTGGACCCCAAAAAAGGGGTACGGTTCCTATGACACAAGAGATTAACCTAAAAAGCGAGATCACAGCAATCCAAACAGGTCTTCGATTAGACCAAGCTTTGGCTGAATTGTTCCCTGATTATTCCCGTACACGCATCAAAGAATGGATCCTATCTGGTGCAGTTTCTGTCGATGGCGTTGTTGTCGATATACCTCGTGAGAAGGTACTAGAGTCGCAGTTAATTGCGGTAGAAGCAACGCTTGAGGAAGAAGTAAAAGATAAAGCACAGAATATTGAGCTTAATATCGTTTATGAAGATGAGCATATTATTGTTGTAAATAAGCAAGCTGGCCTGGTGGTTCACCCTGGTGCTGGTAATGCTGACGGCACATTATTAAATGCGTTATTACATCATTGCCCTGACATTGAGCACGTACCACGTGCGGGTATTGTGCATCGTTTAGATAAAGACACAACTGGTTTAATGGTTGTGGCTAAAACGGTTGAAGCGCAAACCCATTTGGTAACAGCTTTGCAAGCCCGTGACATCGTTCGTGAATATGAAGCGATTGTGATTGGTACTATGACTGCTGGTGGCACTGTTGATGAGCCGATTGAACGTCATGAAACTCGTCGTACACAAATGGCAGTGATCATGGGCGGCCGTCCTTCAGTGACGCATTATCGCGTTGCTGAAAAATTCAGAGCACATACTCGTTTAAGACTACGCCTTGAAACAGGTCGTACTCACCAAATTCGTGTGCATATGGACTACATTGGCCATGTACTTGTCGGCGATCCGGTTTACGGTGGTCGTCCTCGTCCGCCTAAGAAAGCCAGCCCTGAGTTTTTTGATATCTTGAAAAACTTCAATCGTCAGGCTTTGCATGCAGTACGTTTAGAGTTAGCGCACCCTTTCACACATGAAATCATGTCGTGGCAGGCGCCTATTCCAGAAGATATGCAGATGCTGGCCAAAGCAATGCGTAAAGATACTGAAGAAAACCCGATTGAGTACCTGTAAATTTATTGATTAAAGGCTAAATCGTGTATAAAGCCAGTTGGCCAATTCCTGAAAATGTCGGCATCGCCATGACCCATCGTCATGGCGGTGTTAGTAAGCCTCCCTTCGACAGCCTTAATTTAGGCTTACATGTCGGTGATCTTGCTTCAGATGTATTAGCCAACCGCGCTTTAATTCAACAACAGTTATTGATTGCTTCTCCATTGTTATGGCTCGAACAGGTTCATGGCACTGAAATCATTGACTGCTCAAATTTATCAGTCGCATCTTTAGCAAACAAACTCCCGCCTAAAGCTGATGGCAGTTATTCATCTTCAGCGCATATTTCTCTAGCAATCATGACCGCTGATTGTTTACCTGTACTACTGTGTAATAAACAGGGTACTGAAATTGCTGCAGTACATGCAGGCTGGCGTGGTTTATGTGATGGCGTGATTGAAGTTGCAGTTGATAAATTTAATTGCGAAACCACAGATATTATGGCTTTTCTTGGTCCAGCTATTGGCCCTGAAGCGTTTGAAGTCGGCGCCGAAGTAAAACATCAGTTTGTAGAGCAACATCCTGACTCGTCGCAGTTTTTTAAGCCTGTTGCTAATAATCTCCAAATTGATTCGAATAAATACCTCGCTGATTTAGCTTCCTTGGCAAAACATCGCTTAAAATTACTTGGGGTCAACCAAGTCTTTAGCGCTGATATCTGTACTTTTTCAAGTCACGATTACTTTTCGTATCGCCGCGATCAAAAAACAGGTCGAATGGCTTCGCTTATCTGGTTAAAGTCTTAATCTGTTTTGTCGATTTGATCTGAATCAATTAATCTACCTATATTTAATTGAATTTCAGTGTCTATATTGAATTATCGATAAACATCCCCATATTTTAATTATCAAAACATTTCGTTTTTATTAAATTGTGTAGGAGGCCGTATGAGACTCGATCGTATGACCAATAAGTTTCAAATCGCCATTTCAGATGCCCAATCATTGGCATTAGGGCGCGATCATCAGTTTATTGAACCTATTCATTTGATGATGGCGTTATTAAATCAAGATTCAGGCTCAATCCATCCTTTACTCACTCAAGCTGGTATCAATGTCAGCGGTTTACGTTCATCTTTGAGTCAGGAGTTAGAGCGACTGCCGCAAGTGGAAGGTACGGGCGGTGATATTCAATTATCCCAAGGCCTAATTCGACTACTGAACTTGTGTGACAAGCTAGCGCAAAAACGCAAAGACAAATATATCTCGTCAGAGCTTTTTGTTATGGCGGCTCTTGAAGGTAATGATGCCTTAAGTAAGTGCCTAAAAGATGCTGGCGCTACAAAGGCATTACTGGAAACGACTATTGAACAAATTCGTGGTGGCCAGAAAGTAGATGACCCTAACGCTGAAGATCAGCGCCAAGCATTAAATAAATTTACTGTCGATCTCACAGAGCGTGCAGAGCAAGGCAAACTTGATCCTGTGATTGGCCGTGATGAAGAGATCCGCAGAACGATTCAAGTATTGCAACGCCGTAGTAAAAATAACCCGGTATTAATTGGGGAACCTGGTGTGGGTAAAACCGCTATCGTTGAAGGTTTAGCTCAGCGCATCGTTAACGGCGAAGTACCAGAAGGCATTAAGAATAAGCGCGTGTTGTCTCTGGATATGGGCGCATTGATCGCTGGTGCAAAATACCGTGGTGAATTCGAAGAAAGATTAAAAGCTGTATTAAACGAATTGGCGCAAGAAGAAGGCCAAGTCATCTTATTCATCGATGAACTGCACACTATGGTTGGTGCAGGTAAAGGTGAAGGGGCGATGGATGCTGGTAATATGCTCAAGCCAGCTTTAGCCCGTGGCGATTTACATTGTGTTGGCGCGACAACCTTAGATGAATATCGTCAGTACATCGAAAAAGATGCAGCGTTAGAACGCCGTTTCCAAAAAGTGCTTGTAGAAGAGCCAAATGTAGAAGACACGATTGCTATTTTACGAGGCTTAAAAGAGCGTTATGAATTGCATCATCATGTTGAGATTACCGATCCTGCTATTGTTGCTGCAGCAAGTATGTCGCATCGATATATCTCAGACAGAAAGCTGCCAGATAAAGCGATTGATCTTATTGATGAAGCCGCTTCAAGCATCCGGATGCAAATAGACTCGAAACCGGAAGCATTGGACAGGCTGGATCGTCGAGCAATTCAATTAAAGCTAGAAGAACAAGCGTTAATTAAAGAAGAAGATGAAGCGAGCCGTAAACGTTTATCTCACTTGCAGGTAGAACTTAAGCAAGTTGAAGATAAAGCCGGTGAACTAAATGAAATATGGCATACAGAAAAAGCCGCCCTTGCGGGCACTCAGCATATTAAAGCTGATCTAGAGCAGTCTCGAATGGATATGGAAGTAGCGAAGCGTGCAGGTGATTTAACCCGCATGTCAGAGCTGCAATATGGCCGTATCCCTGAATTAGAGAAACAACTCGATTTAGCGTCACAAGCTGAGATGCAAGATATGACCTTATTACGTAATAAAGTCACCGATGCCGAAATTGCCGAAGTGTTATCAAAAGCCACAGGTATACCTGTGACGAAAATGCTTGAAGGTGAGCGTGATAAATTATTGCAAATGGAAGAGGCATTGCATCAAAGAGTTATTGGCCAAAACGAAGCAGTAGAAGCTGTATCGAATGCGATAAGAAGAAGCCGAGCAGGACTTGCAGATCCCAACCGTCCTATTGGTTCTTTCCTGTTTCTAGGTCCGACTGGTGTGGGTAAAACTGAGTTGTGTAAATCGCTGGCGACGTTCTTATTTGATACAGAGTCTGCAATGGTTCGCATCGATATGTCAGAGTTTATGGAAAAACATACAGTATCTCGGTTAGTCGGTGCGCCTCCGGGTTACGTAGGTTATGAAGAAGGCGGCTATTTAACTGAAGCCGTTCGTCGTAAACCTTATTCGGTCATTTTATTAGATGAAGTGGAGAAAGCGCATCCTGATGTGTTTAATATTTTACTTCAGGTATTAGATGATGGCCGCTTAACTGACGGTCAAGGTCGCACGGTAGATTTTAGAAATACCGTGATCATTATGACCTCGAATTTAGGCTCTGACATTATTCAGGATGGTTTTGCATCTCAAGATTATGCGCAAATGAAATCGTCTGTGATGAATGTGGTAACCCAAAGCTTTAGGCCAGAATTTTTAAATCGAATAGATGAAACCGTCGTGTTCCATCCTTTGGCTGCAGAGCATATTGCTCACATTGCCGAAATTCAGTTAGAAAACCTTAAGCATCGTTTAGCAGAAAAAGACTTCACTATGTCTATTTCTAAAAACGCATTGGCACTGATTGCTGAAGCTGGCTTTGATCCGACCTACGGTGCACGTCCTCTTAAAAGGGCTTTACAACAGGAAATCGAAAACCCATTGGCACATTATTTATTAAAAGGGGAGTTACTTCCGGGTAAACCGATTTTAATTGATGTTGAAGATGGCTTGCTGACATTTAAGCAATAATCAAACAGCAAATGAAACTTAAAAAGGAACCTGAATGGTTCCTTTTGTATTTTTTGCTCAGTAAATAAGTGAATGAGCATTAAATACGAGGTTGACATAACTTGATGGTGGCTAATTATTGAACTAATTTAATTAAAGGCGCACTAGGTAAAGTCACCTCAATTCAAATCAAAAGGATATAACATGAAAAGAACCGTCTTATTAGGTATCGCATTAGTTTCGATTGCAGCAACAGGTTGCAGTAGCTCACCAGAACGAAGCGATGGCACAGAAGTTATCGGTGTCGGCAATGTTGAATACAATAGTCTTTATCATTTTGGTTATAACAGGGGCTGTACAAGCGCTATCGCGCAAAACACATCTAACGAATCACTGGAATCAATGAAGGATAAAACGCTACAAGGCATTGACCCATTTGAAGATGGCTGGCGATCAGGTACTGAAACATGCAGCAATGGAGAATTCAAATCTATGTACACTGTTGGTAATGCTGGTTAGTGTTTGAATAATGACAGTGAGTTAGATTGTTAGTTTTTAATTAGTAAATAGTAGATATCAAAAAGGAGCCGAGGCTCCTTTTCTATTTTGATCTAAATTACACAGCGAAATCTTACTGACAAAATAGCTTAATGCGTTCTTCACTCTTTTCTATCTGCTCTAAACGTTCTTCTTCTGTTACGACTACTTCCTCTCCAGTCTCTTTATTAGTGCGATGCAAATTTTGATAACTATTTAACACATTCAAACTATGCTTAGCACTTTCACAGATTGAGGCAGCTTGCTCGGCATCCTTTTCTTTAATCATAGCTGCTTTTTGAGCTAAGTCAGATTGTGAAGAAGCTTGACTTGAAGTCGGTGTATTAGGTAATACGGGAACATAACCCACTTGAGCAGGCTCGATGTCTTCGCTGTATACTTTTTTAGAATCTACATCTTCAGGGGGTTGTTGGCTGTAATGAGACACACCATCTTTATCTACCCAAGTATAAATAACGGTAGCAAAACTAACATGACTAACACTCAAACAAAGTAATAAAGCAAATAGACGTAAATTGAACATAGATTTTCCTAGATGGTGAAACGTAATTTTCCCTAATAAAAATAAAATAGGCTAAATAGCCGATAAAACCAATAGCTAAGTAGATATTGTTGATGCTTATTGCTGCTATAAATGGAAATCAACAGCAACAGAGTCACTATCTGAACCGAACTTGATAAACGTCAAATCCCTCTCTAAACCAGTAAACGGAGCATTTTAGTAGAAAAACACTTCATAATGGCTAACTATTGTTCAGTTAAACTGAGTTTGCAATAAAACTGCAAAAAAGCCCTTGCGCGAAA
>NZ_JBFRJJ010000009.1:104381-109992 GCF_041468785.1 Shewanella sp. 10N.286.52.E4 | reverse complement strand
TGAAGTTTAAAGCTGGATCAATCCCCGTTGAAAATATGCGCTTTTCAGCATTTTTCGTTGGGGCTGCGGGGTGTTCCAAGAGGGTATTGCAGTTGATACCCTCTTGGTCGGGTGTGGGTGGAAAACCCACGACTTTAATCCAAACGAAGTTTGGAAATATAGAAAGGAAATTTACGGTCTAACTCAGGTGTTAACTAAGCATCACGACTTTGTTTTTAAAGTAGCTAACAAGTTTTGAGGCTGGAATGTGTTACACCTAACTCAGCCAAGCGAGCAACACGCCCTAATGACCTTTAGATTGTTTAGGTTCAATATTGCTTTGCAGGTATTGACGACAAAAGTCTGCTTTGGTTAGCGGTGTGGAAAACATAAAGCCTTGTAGGTAATCGCATGATAGCTGTTTAAGCAACAGCTGCTGGGCGCGAGATTCAATTCCTTCCGCAACAACTTGTACGCCGATATTATGGGCCATAGTAATAATTGCTTTTACTAATGCGACGCTGCTTTCGTTAGTTGTAATATTGGTTATAAATGAACGATCGATTTTGATGATGTCGATATCAAGCTCTTGCAGGTAAGCTAAAGATGAATAACCCACGCCAAAGTCATCAATGGCAACTTTAATTCCGTTGTTATTAAGTAGCTTTAATTGTTGCTTAATAGACGAGTCTGGTGTCATCAAAGTGTTTTCTGTTACTTCAATTAAAAAAGCACCATGTGGTAGCTTTGACTTATTACAATCTAATATCCATTGATCGATCCACTTTCCAGAGCGATCTATTTCGGTTGGGGATGTATTTACACTAATTTGTATTACAGTGCCCTGTAATTGATAAAACTCAATTGCATCAGCAATAACTTGCTGACGAACCCAATTACCAATTTCCACTATAAGCCCGCTTTCTTCGGCAACTGGAATAAAGTCGTTAGGTTCAATTAAACCCCATTTAGGATGATTCCAGCGGATTAATGCTTCTACTTTCTTTAATTGGTTGCCGTCAATATTAACAATGGGTTGATAGAATAATTGGAACTGTTCAGACTTAATCGCTTGCCTTAATTCTTCTGTAAGGCGTCTTTTACCCAATGCTTGTTCTTCCATTGAAAAAGAGAAAAACTCGTAACGGTTACGTCCCTTACTTTTGGATAAATACATTGCTTGATCTGCGTGTTTGACCACATCTTCAATGGTCTTGCCTTCGCTAGGGAAGAAGGTTAAACCGATACTGCTGGTAATATAAACTTGCTCATTTTTAATGGTAATCGGTTGCACTAAGCTGCTTTTAATGACCTCGGCAATTTCGCTGGCACGACGTTGATCATTAATGCCTTCAACGATTAAGGTAAATTCATCGCCACCTAAACGAGCCACTGTATCATGACCTCGAACGCAGTTTTTCAGGCGTTTAGCGACCTGTTGTAACAACAAATCACCGTAATCATGACCAAGGGTGTCATTAATCTCTTTAAACCCGTCTAAGTCAATAAATATAAGGGCGAAAATCATTCCTTCAGTATCTATCAATGATTGCAATTTTTCATAGAAATAACGTCTGTTCGGCAGGTCGGTCAAGCCATCTTGATAAGCGAATTGGTGTAATTTCTCATTAGCGCTTTCAAGCTCTTCGGTTCTACTTTTTACCTGACTTTCTAAGCGCTTATCACGTTGCTCAATGGTTTCAAGCATGTCATTAAAGTGAGCGCTTAGCTTGCCAACTTCATCATGAGATAACTCTTTGGCGCGCAAACTATAGTCATTGGAGTCAGATACTCGTTCTGCAATAGTCGCTAAATGCAAAATTGGGCTTAAAAAACGGCGCCGTAAGATGAGCGACAGTGAAAAACTGATCCCTAGGGCAAAAATCAACAATATGATAATGAACTGGCCGTAGAATTTAACGCGAGTAGTGATATAACTTTCATCGGCTAAGATGTGAATTTGACCATACTCTTGTTCATCTAATGTCAGAGGGTTATTAATTTGGGTTACATTTATCGGTGGGTTTAAAATATTGTCTGGCTCACGGGGCGTTTTACTGACAAATGCCAGTACCTTGCCTTGGTTATCAGTAATTGTGACTGACACAATATCGCCGCGAAGTAGAATAGGCTCGATCAGTTCTTGTATTGCGTCTTGATCATCAAATAGAACTGCGGCTGTAATATTGGGGGATAGCATTTTAGCGATGGTTTGTAAGCCATCAACTTGCTCACGTTTTGCAGTGGTAAGTTCGTAGGCGCTGAATACAAAAGTAACGGTGATAATGGATGCAAAAGAGACCCCCATTAAAATCATGAGTAACTTTTTGCTGATGGTGTTCATCGAGAAGAATCTAGTCATGGCATCACCTATCCAGCACGCGACCAAGTCGCAGTACTTTTGAACTCATGGTGATACCAGATTGCTGTAATTGTTGTGGTGATATCTCGAACCTTACTTTACCACTGGCAATGAAAAAACGAATATGACCGCCAGCTTCAATGGTGCCTTTTGATTCGCCGACAATCATAGTGTTGGCTAAAGCTTTGGGGTGAACATTGTGCCAGTTGACCCATTGGATGAATGTTTCAGAAGTAATGAATAACAATTGGCAATGGTTAAATTGTTCTCCCTCAAATTGAATTTGTTTAATCAGAATAGGTTTGTCATCGACACTGCGCTGCTTAAGTGTTGATTGTGCGGTATCGACAAAAGCGGCGTCAGCGCTGCACAAATTAAAATATTCATCCTTGGTGGTATTATCTTGCCAATTTCCGTAGCGGGCGAAGTTATATAGGAAACCTGCTTTGAGTGCGTGTTCTTGCTCAGCCGCATTTGCATTCGGGCTACTGAGTAGCAAGAATGAGAATAGTAAAACCTGTAAAAACGAAGTGATATTGCGCATTAAGTTAATTAGAAGTTCGCCGTTACTTTGAACAATACACTTTCATCAATGTAATTGGGGATAGTGTATGTTTCTTGTCGATTTGCATATTCAAGATGACTACCTGCAAATAAATTTTTTCCAGTGACCGAGACAGCCCAATCAGGAGTCAGTGCCCAGCTCCATGTTAAATCAAGCAAGGTGTAGTTTTCTGATTGATAAGCATCACTGTTTTCTACTCTTACCGAGGCAAAAATATTATGGTTATCAAATACGTGAATATCTGCTTTGGCAAAAATTTGTCGAGTTGTAGAGTCGCGTCCAATGGCTGGGAAAGTATTCTCAGGAAGATCATAATCGAAGGTGTTATAGCTATAACCTAGCTCAGCGTTAAACATTTCAGCAGGTACCCAAGACAACACAATATCGCCGCCTTGAGTGGTTACATCAGCGGTAGAAACGATATCAAATTGGATGGTTGTTTGAGTTAAGGCTTGTGAAGCCAGTTGTATTTGACCTGCTTGGAAAAGGGCTAGAACAGGTAAAAACTGCTCCATGTTAGGGTCAATATCAATAACAGCAACGTTTTCAGCTTCCGTATGATACACAGATACATCAATATTCCAGGCATCCTGCGATAAACGATAACCTAACTCATAGGATAAAGACGTTTCTGCTTCGACTTGATCATTGCCATTGAGATAGGTTTTTATGTGGTAATCGTCTATTGCCTCAATGCCTGTTGATAAAGGCAGAACATCGCTAACTTTCTGACCATTAATGGCATAATTATCATTAAACTCAATAAGTGAGGGGATACGAACACTTTGGGATACTGATGTCCATAGTACTTGATTGTCTTCGGGTTTCCATAGCAACCTTGCTAAAGGCTGATACTCCCAATCAGTTAAGTCATTATGCTCAGCTCTGGTACCAATAACAAAATCAAGCTGTTCTGGAATAAGGGCAAATTGCGCCTGAACAAAGCCGCCGAATTGTTGTAAGTTATCGAAGTCTTTATCACTATGAAGAAATAAACTGTCTTCAAATGAAATCGTGCTATAGCGGTAATTTAATCCCCAATCGAGCTGTAAAGCTTGATAAATAAAGTTCATTTGATAATCAATATCAAAGGATTCAAATTCTTCTTGAAGGTAGGTTTGGGTACCTGATTGATCCAGCCACGATACTTGGATCATTTGATTTGCTGAGTCTGATATTCTATTTTCAAGCCGAGCCATTAATCGTGAGTCAGTGCGCTCTAGCTCACCAGAAAAGGTCACATTTTCATTAGTATCATCCACAACACCGCGATAGTTTTGTCCAAGTGTTGATTCCGTCATATCGCCTTGAATAAAACCAGACCAGTCATCATTGAGAGAAAAATCCAGTCGACCACCTAAGGAGTATTGCTCTGTGGTGTCATTGGGTTCAACAGTTAGGCCTTTTTTAGAAGCATTACCATCTTTCACGTGGCCATAAACACGGTAGCTTCCACTGCTGCCTATATCAGCACCATAGCGAATATTAGCATCAATATTAACTTGGCTACCGCTAGCTGCGTCCACAAACAGGCCGCGAGTATCAATGCTGTTTTTAGTAATAATATTGATCACGCCATTATTGGCATTACTGCTCCATAGTTGTCCACCCTGACCACGGATCACTTCGATGCGCTCAATATCATAAAGAGGCACGTTGAGGGTTTCCCAATACACTGCTGAAAACTGCGGGGTATAAAGACTTTGACCGTCAATCATGACCAACATTTTACTGGAGAATCTTGAAGCGACTCCTCGAGCTGATATTGCCCATTGGTTGTTATCAAGTTGGCGAACGACGAGTCCTGGGACCATTTTTAAGGCTTCAGGAACAGAAGATGCACCCGAATGAGTAATGCGTTCTTTAGTGAGGACATAAATTGAACTGGCGGTATCGAAGGCTGATTGAGAACGTTTCATTGCAGAAGTCACTTGGACATCCATTGCCATTAAAGACTCTAAATCTAAATCTTCAAGTGAGTCAACCGCTTGAGCTATAGGAGAAGTAACTAATAGGACCAATAATAAGTTAATGTTTTTTTTCAATGTTTGCTCTCCGACAGTATAAATACGCATTTACTCAATACATCGCGCTTTGCCTTTGTTTTATATACAAGCTCACCATGTTGACATTGCTGTTTGCGTTAATTCTTTTTATGCACCCTTGTGACGAAGAAGATAATTGGTTGCTTTATATTACTGTAACGCTATCGACTGTTTATCGAAGGTCTTGAAGTTCGCAAGTTAAGAACAAGAATGATAACCAGTTTTATTTGCTATTAAATGATTGATTAATCTAAAAGTTCTAATCAACAAATGACGTTACACCTGTTACAGGCAGGTTACAAGTAAGTGTATACTAAAGATTGAACTTGTGCGCTTTTTGCTGTTAATCAGCTTTAAAACCCCCTCTTAAATTATTTTTTTAATAGTCTGATATTCAGGACGTGTTGTGCTTTGCTGCTTGAATTATATTCGAGACAAAAACGGGTTAGGTGCAGCGATTGAATTGCCGCCTAGCAATCTAAGCTGCCAACACAGCCCTGAAAGATCAACACGCCCAGTATGTAAGAAATATTTACTTGCTTGATTGGTTACGCCTATCAATCATTTTGAGCTGTGGTGAGGTTACGTGCTTAAATATATTCAAAGAAGTGTTTTATCGTTTTGTTGAGGTAAATGCTGCAGTGCTAGTGCTAGTGCTAG